>DASPXX010000220.1:0-15266 GCA_035637095.1 Thermoanaerobaculia bacterium | reverse complement strand
GCGGGGGCCGCCGCAGAGCGCCGGCCCAGGCCATCAGAGACAGGGAAGCGAGGAGGATGGCCTCGATGTAGTGGCGGACCATCAGGCTCCCGGCGAGGGAGGCGGTCGCCGGCCCGACCAGGAAGATCCATGCCCCGGCCGCCGCCCAGAGGCGCGGCAGCCAGAGCCGCAGGGCGCCGTAGAGAGCCGCGGTGGCGAGGGAGAAAGCCGCGAGCTGGTGGAGATAGAAGGCGTGGGGAACGAGCCCGAACAGGCGCCGGTCCAGGTCCAGCGAGAAAAAGAGCAGCGGCGTCAGGTTGCCGCGGAACTCCCGGTAGCCCGCGGCGTCGAAGAAGTACCAGAAGGGGCGATGGGTGAGCAGGAGGCGCAGGTGGACGAAGTCGTCGTGCGTCCACCAGAGCCGGAGGGCGGGGCCGTAGAGCAGCCAGGCCGCTGCGGCGAGAGCCAGCGGGATCGCCGCTTCGATGGCGACGCGGCGCTTTTGTGCGAGCACTGAGAGAGCATACTACCGAGGCGGCCTGATATAGTCTGCCGCGACGGACCGCGGCGACCCAACGTATATTGGAACCGGAGATGATCGATCAGCTCATTGGACAGACCGAGAAACGTGTGCCGGCGGCGGACCGGCTGGTGGCGGAGCCGTTCCTTCATTTCGGCCCGGACCGGATCTACAACACCCTGACGGATCTCTTCCTCGCCAGCGGCGAGCCCGGCTTCCGCGAGCTGCACGAGCTGCGGGAGGGGCGCCTCGGCTCCGGCGACCTGCCGGCCGGGCTCCTGGCCGAGCTCTTCGCCGCGGGCTGGCTCATCGAGACGGCCGCCGACCTCGGCGGCCGTTTTCGCCTGAAGTACGTCTCGCTCGAAGCGAGCACGGTGTGCAACCAGGCCTGCTATTTCTGTCCGGTCTCGGTGGACCGCCGCGAAGACCACTTCATGAGCATGGACTTCTACGAGGAGATCGTGGCGCAGCTCGCGGCCCACCGGGCGACGATCGAGGGCGTCTCGATGATCCACTACAACGAGCCGACGGCCGACAAGCGGTTCCTCGACCAGGTGCGCGTCCTGAAGCGCTACGGCCTGCCGCCGGCCGTGCTGACCAACGCCACGGGCCTCACCCCGCAGCGGGTCGACGCGATCCTCGAGATGGGCGGGCTCTCTTATCTGTCGGTCAACCTCTCGACCCTCGACCGCGAGCGCTACAAGCGCGACCGCGGCGGCGACCATCTCCCGATGGTCCTGCGCAACCTCGACTATTTCAAGGACAAGCCGCTCGCGCCGACCATGGACCTCGCGGTGCTCGGCACCGGCGACGAGCTGCACCGCCAAGACTTCGAGGCGATCCGCGAGCGCTTCGACGGCAGCCGCTTCAAGGTGCACTTCTACGAGGTGATGGACCGCGCGGGCGCGGTGCCGATCGGCCTCCATCCGTTCAACCGGCACCAGCGCCTGTGCGGCTGCGAGCAGACCGGCTCGCGGCCGGTGCAGTGGGTCCACGTGAACCCACTGGGGCAGTGCGTGCTGTGCTGCCAGGACTACCACGACAAGTACGTGATCGGCGATCTCCACGAGGAGACACTCGACGCGATCCTCTCGGGTCCGCGCATGGCGCTCCTGCGGCGCTGGGTCTACGGGATGGAACCCGCTCCCGAAGACTTCATCTGCCGGCAGTGCATCTACGCCCTCACGGCATGATCTTCTATCTCGTCGCCGACCATCCCGCGCCGAGCTGGGGCACGGGGATGCTCTACGAGCACGTGCGGCTGCTCCGCGAGATGGGCCGCGAGGCCTCCGTCCTCCACCACTGCTCCCCCTACCGGCCGGGCTGGCGCGAGCTGGAGGTCCCGGTGCGCTATCTCGACGAGCCGGGCTTCGCGCCTTCGGCCGCCGACGTGGTCGTCGTCCCCGAGGTCCTCGCCGCCAGCGAGGCGGTGCAGCGCCACCCCTGGCGGCGGATCGTCTTCGTCCAGGGGAGCTTCCTGATCGTGCGCGGGATGGACGGGGGCGTGGACTATGCCGCCCTGGGCTACGAGGCGGCGATGGCGGTGCTGCCTCATGTCGCCGCGGTCATCGAGCGCCACTTCGGACTGTCCGCCGAGGTCGTGCCGCCGTTCATCGCGCCCTACTTCTTCCAGAACGGCGCGCGTCCGCGGCAGCGGCGGGTGCTCCTGGCGGTCAAGGAGGGCTACCGCCTCGCCGGGGTCCCCGACGAGGAGATCGCCGGCGCGCTGCTCGCCAAGGAGATCGCGCGGCGGCCGGACTGGTCGCTGGTCCCTCTGGAGGGACTGACCCACCGCGAGGTCGCCGGGCTGATGCAGGCCTCGATGTTTCTGGTGAACGTCCACTCGCACGAGGGTTTCAACACGACCGTGCCCGAGGCCATGGCCGCCGGTTGCATCCCGGTCTGCTACGAGGCCGGAGGCGGGCGCGACTTCCTTCGCGACGGCGAGAACGCCGTCGTCTTCCCCAACCAGGACGTCTATGCGCTCGTCGAGCGGATCTGCGATCTCCTTGATCTCATCGAGCGCTGCGACGAGCACGCGCCCTTTCTCGCCCGCCTGCGTGCCGGCGGGGAGACGACGGCTGCGTCGTTCCGCCCGGAGCTCACCGCCCGGGCGCTCGCCCGCTTCTTCTCCGTATACTTCCCCCGATGAAGCTCAACGCCGATCCGCAAGCGCTCCAGGCGCAGTACGTCGCCGCGCAGCCGTTCCCCCACATCGTGATCGACAACCTCTTCCCGGACGAGGTCCTGCGGACCGTCCTGGCGGAGTTCCCGCAGGCCGACGAGATCGAGTGGCGGAGGTTCGACAACGCGACGGAGAAGAAGCTCGGCTACTGGCACGAATCGACGCTGCGTCCCGCTCTGCAGCTCTTCCTCTACGAGATGAATTCCGCGCCGGTCCTGCGGTTCCTCGAGGCGCTGACCGGGATCGAGGGGCTCATCCCCGACCCCTACTACGGCGGAGCGGGGCCGCACCAGATCCTTCCGGGCGGCTTCCTCAAGGTGCACGTGGATTTCAACTGGCACCCGCTGCTCAAGCTGGACCGCCGGCTCAACCTGCTCGTCTATCTGAACGAGGACTGGAAGGAGGAGTACGGCGGGCATCTCGAGCTGTGGGACCGCGAGATGACGCAGTGCGAGCAGCGGATCCTGCCGGTCTACAACCGCACGGTGGTCTTCAGCACCACGGACTTCTCCTTCCATGGGCATCCCGAGCCGCTCGCCTGTCCGGAAGGGAGGAGCCGCAAGTCGGTCTCCTTCTACTACTACACGAACGGCCGGCCGGCCGAGGAGCGCTCGGCGCCGCACGACACGATCTTCCGCAAGACGCACGAGCACGACTGGTAGCCGATGAACCTGCCGCCCATCGGCTTCGGCTGCTCCCCGTACCGGCCAGGAGGGAGGCGCGTCGACCTCGAAGGCGCAGTGCGGGTTGCGGCGGAGCTCGGCTATCGGCTGTTCGATCTGGCGGAGCTCTATGGCAACGAGCGCGCGGTGGGAAGGGCATTGCGCCCGTTTCCTCGCTCCGAGCTCTTCCTCGTCGGCAAGGTCTGGCAGACCAACTTCCGTCCGGCGGCGCTGCGGCAGGCCTGCGAGAGCTCGCTCCTGCGCCTCGGCGCCGACGCGTTCGATCTCCACCTCCTGCATGCTCCCGAGGCCTGGCGGCACCTCGGCCCTCTCGGCGATCCCGAGGAGGTGGGCTGGGAGGAGTTCGAGAGGCGGGTCGTCCCACGCGACGCGCAGGGCAATCTGCTGACGGATGACGTGCCGCTCGCGGAGACCTGGGAGGCGATGCGGGATCTGGTGCGCCGGGGCCTCACCCGGAGGATCGGGGTGAGCAATTTCAGCCCGCAACAGATCGAGGATCTGGGGCTGGAGCTTCCGGCGGCGAATCAGATCGCGTGCTCGCCGTACGAGCCGAACGCCGGGACCGCGGCCTGGTGCCGGCAGCGCGGCATCCGCCTCATGGCGCACTCGCCGCTCTGGGCGGCCGGCCTCCTCGCCGAGCCGCTGCTGCGAGACCTTGCCTCCCGCCATCGCGCTTCCCCGGCGCAGATCGTGTTGCGCTGGAACTTGCAGAAAGGGCTGGTGCCGCTGCCGTCGAGCACCGATCCGGACTACATCGCCGAGAACCTGCGCGCGCTCGATCTCGTCCTCGACGACGTCACTATGGCCGCCGTGGATTCTCTGGACCGTTCTCGATGAAGATCAATACCAGCCGGCTCGTGCGGACCACCGCTCCCTGGATTACCGCCGCGGTGGTGCTCGCCTTCTATGGCCGCCTGCTCGGTCGCGGCTTCACGAGCGAGGACTTCCTCCTGGTGCGGTTCCTCGGAGAAAACCCGCCCTGGCGGGACCTCGGCGCGCTGTTCGGCGAACCCTGGCTGGGGATCTCGGTGGTCAGGTTCTGGCGTCCGGTCTCGACCCTCCTCTACGGCCTGGAGATCGCCGCGTTCGGTGCCCATCCGGTCGGCTATAACGTGGTGCACGTGCTCCTCCATGCGGGGAACGCCGTGCTGGTCTGGGCGATCGCGCGGCGGCTCGGACGGAACCTCCGGGAGCCGGACGAGGTGTCGCCGCTCGCCGCCGCTCTCCTCTTCGCGGTCTATCCCCTGCACCCCAACGCGGTGATCTTCGGCGCCAGCTTCGCGAGCCTGTTCTCCGCCACGTTCCTGCTCGGGACGCTGCTCTTCCTTCTGCGCTTCCGCGAGACCGGCGCCCGGTCCGACCAGGTCGTCGCGCTCGCGCTGTTCGTGCTGGGGCTCGGCTCCTACGAATCGGCCGTGGTGTTTCCGGTCGTGCTCGCCGCCTCCGATCATCTGCTGATGGGCCGGAGCGATGCCCGCCGCCACCGGTCCCTGGTTCCGGGCTACCTGCCGTTCTTCCTCCTGGCGGGGCTCTACTTCCTGCTGCGGAAGAGCCTCCTCGGCGTCTTCCTCGGCGGCTACGCGGAGCAGGGGAGAAGCCTGCTCTCTCCGCAGCTGGGTCTCCTGCTGCACGATCTCGCCGCTTCGATCCTCTGGCTCCACGTTCCGCTCTACGACTGGTCGCCGGGTCCGGTCGCGCTGGGAGTCGCCTGCCTCCTCCTGATCGCCGTGCCGCTCGCGGTCGTCTGGCGCCGCGGGTCCCTGCGCCTCTGGCTCTTCGCCTGGATCTGGATCGTGGCCTCCCTCGCTCCGTTCGCGTTCCGGCCGTCGGTCCCCGCCAACGGGCGGTACTGGTATCTGGCGGCGGTCGGAGTCGTCCTCGGTCTCACGTCGCTGATCCGCTCGCGCGCGCGTTCGCTGGCCGCGGAGGTGCTCGTCCTCGCCGGCCTGTTCTGGGCCTTCCTGCTTCACGGCTATCTCGGGGTCTATCAGGAGGCGGGGCAGACGGCCCGGGAGATCCAGCGGCAGCTGGTGAGGAGCGCCGGGCCTGGGCCGTCTGGCATGCGGTTCCTGACCGGCCATCCCGACTTCCTGCGCAACCGGACGGGGGTGCCGGTCGCCCAGGTGCTGCACTACGGCCTCTGGGACGCGGTCCATCCGCCCTTCGTGCAAGCCGCCATCCCGGTCTACCCGCTGCCGCCCCTCCACGGCCTCGAGCTGCTGCCCATCCTCCGGGGAGCGCCGGGGAGCCGGATCGACGAGTGGGATACACAACAGGAGCAGATCCGTCCGGTTGCGCCACTGCCGGCCGGGGAGGAGCCTGTCGAGCTTCCGGTGATCGAGTCGCCCGCAGGCTTCGTCCAGGTCCGGGTGCGTCCCGGCACCGACGTGCGGTACCGTCTGATCGTCCTCGCCCGCGGCAACCCCACGGTCGAGGACCTCGGCCCGGGGGAGGTGGAGGGAGGAATTCTCCGTGCCGCGCTGCCGGCCGAGTTCTGCCAGACCATGGACCGCCTCTACGGCGGAGAGATGTTCTGGTGGGTCGAGGCGCGCGACGCGGCCGGGGCGGTCTCGGGGTACACGCGGCTGCGGAGCTTCCGGATGCGATCGGCCGCGTAGCCGTTATCCCGGCCGTGTAGTGCTTATCCCGGCGGTATAACCGTTATCCCGGCCGTATAACGCTTATCCCGAGCGTGTAACGCTTATCCCGGCCGGATTTGCCCTTACACCGAGCGTGTAGCCGCTATCCCGGCCGTATAAGCCTTATCCCGGGCGTGTAACGCTTATCCGGGAGGGGTTTGTCCTTATACCGCGCGTGTAGCCGCTATACCGGCGGTATAAGCGTTATCCCGGCCGTGTAGCGGCTATCCGGGCCGGTTAACGGCTACACGTCGGGGATAACGGCTATCCCGGCCGGTTTACCGTTCCGCCGGCCGGCTGGCGCCCAGGCGTCGTCGCCTGCCCTTCAGCCCCATCCTCGCGAAATCTACAGCCGCCGTTACATCTCGTTGTGGTAAAGACCAGTAAAGCTCGGTGGACACCAGTGGACACCCGTGAACACCAGTGAACCCATGTTCGATGGGCCGAAGGTGCCGTCTTCATCTCAAAACCATCCTTGCAGACCTATTGACATCGGCTCTCGTCTCCCGTTAGGATGGGATCTGCACTGGCAAGCTCCCGTGCGAGCTGGTCTCCCAAGGGGCCGGTTCGCACACAGTAAACCACCTCTCAGACCGCCAGCAGGTTGTTCAAGAACTGTCCATTGACGTTCAGGACCTACGTGTGCCGTACGGCGCCGTTCGATCTTCAAGGAGGATGCGATGGACCCAAACCCGGTGCGAGGCCCTCCAGAGGGAGGGAAGTGATTGTGGCGTCAGAAGTCGGGAAGTTCAAACAAAAACACTGAATAGGAGAACGACCATGGCTACAGATGGTTTGTCCAAGAAGCTCGGCAACTGGGACATGCTGACCACGAACGTGAAGCCGCGCCTGCCGGAGCTGCCGCAGTTGGTGGCGACCGTGCAGGAGCTCGACTCCGTGATCTTCGAAGGCAGGGCGCTCCAGGGCGTCCAGGAGACGCATCGCATGCAACTGCGCGAGACGACCCAGCGGAGCAAGGAGTTGGAGCGCCGCGGGCGCAGCCTCCGCAACCGGCTGGTCGCCGGTCTCCAGAGCGCCTACGGAGTCGACAGCCTCGAGCTGCTGGGGTACGGCATCAATCCGCGACTGCCGGTCAAGCGGAACCGCCTGACCAAGGAGGAGAGGGAGGAGAAGGAGCGGCTGGAGGAGTTGGAGAAGGCTGCCGCGGAAGCCGGGCTGAAGGTTTGATGTCTGCGTAGGCTCTCTCTTGCCCCGGGGGTGAGTCGCTCACGCCCCGGGGGGTTTTCCCGCGCAGGGCAAAAATCAAGGCTGGCGGCCGGGGCTGCAAGCACAGCGGAAGCCGACGCCCCCGCCCCCGCCCCGGACCTCGGGCCGGTCCCAGATCCGGACCGCGGAGCGCAGGTCCCTGGGCGAGTCGTAGAACGCGCCTCCCCGCAACACACGGAACTGACCTGTGGCGGGGCCCGTAGGATCGTGCTGCGCCACGGCAGGGTAGGTGCCGTACCAGTCAGCCACCCACTCCCACACGTTACCGTGCATGTCCTGGAGGCCCCAGGCATTGGCCGTTTTCGTGCCGACAGCATGTGGTGTGTTGTTCGAGTTCCCCGAGAACCACGCATACTCGCCGAGCAACGTCTCGTCGTCACCGAACGACCAGGCGGTCGAGCTGCCGGCGCGCGCGGCATATTCCCACTCTGCCTCGGTCGGAAGCCGGCCGCCGAAATGCTCGCAGGCGGCCTTTGCGTCGGCCCAACTGACGCCGGTCGCCGGCAACTCGGCATCGCCCGGGTGATCCGGGCGGAAGCGGCGGTACTGTTCGTTGGTGATCTCGGTCTTGCCGATCCAGAATTCGCTCAGCGTGACCTCGTGAGCTGGCTTTTCGTTGGAGCCGGCCCGCGGGTCGTTCTCGGCCGAGCCCATGGTGAAAGTCCCCGGGCAGATGCGGACGAAAGTGATGCCGTTCTCGTCCTTCTCTTCTTTCCCAGGAACGCACTTCCCGGGCGCTGTCACTGGCGGCTTGCCGGACCTTGGAAAGTAACGGGCCGAGAGAAAGACCGCGATCGCCAGGAGCGTGAGCAGGCCGATCCAGGCGGGCACGCCCCAAAGTGCCCGCACCTTCTGCACTGGCCGCTCTCCGGCCGCGGCTGCCAGTGTCTCGTACTCGTCGAGTGGCACCCGAGCCGTGGCCGCCGCTTCCGGGGCCGCGGTAGGAAACGATGGGCGCTTCGCACGGCCGGGCTTCCTGCCGGTGACCCCCCACTGGAGCCGGTCGAGCCCTTCCTGGCTCAGTCCGTCTCGCAGGTCGACCCAGGTGAACCCCTTCAAAAAGATAGGCAGCACAGGCTTCTCCGGAGCACCCGGCAGGAGCACGGGGATCACCGGCAGGTTGCGGTCCACGAATTCGGAGAGACAGCCCCGCATCTCCTTGTCCTGCCATGGTCCGAGGCCATCCTTGCCGACCAGCACGGCGGCAGCCCCGGTGGTCTCGATGACCTCTTCCAGGGCTTCCTGCCAGGGGCGTCCCGGACCAGCTCCCACTCGTCCAACCAGACATTCAGGCCGCGGCCCTGCAGCGCTTCCGCGAGAGCCCGCACGGCGGGCATGTCCTTGCTGCTGTGGCTCAGGAAGACGTCGAAGCTCTCGGGCATTTGTTGAGAGATTCTACGCGTTCGCGGGTGCCGAGCTGAAGACTGGCTGGCCCGTCCCGAGCCGATCGCCTGGGCCTTCGCCGCGCTCATGCGTCCCCGGAACTGGAGCCCGGCGGAGTTGACGCTGAGATGCCTGCAGCGGATCGCGGCATCAGATGTGACAGAATTGCGCAAGCAGGCCCTGGTGAATTGGGTCGAGACCTATGTACAATTGACGCAAGAGGATGCCCGCGAGCTCCAGCGGCTGCTGGATTTGGAGGGCAACGAGGAGATCAAGGCCATGGAGCTGACCTGGTTGGGGAAGGCCGAAGCGCGAGGAGTCGAGAAGGGAATCGCTCAGGGAGCCGAAACCGCAAAGCGGGAGGCAGTGGAGCGGATGCGACGGGTGGTGCTCCGGCAGATCGAGCAGCGCTTCGGCAAAGTGCCGGCAAAGGTACGGCGGAAGGTCGAGGCGATCGACTCCCTGGAGCCTCTGGCCGACCTCGCCGAACGGGTTTTCGTCGTTCCGTCGATCGCCGATCTGGATGTGCACTGAGCTCAGAACAGATCGCTGTCCCCCATCGTGTAGTACAGCGCTTCCCGGAAGTCCTCTTCCGGGTCCACCTCGAAGGGGACGTACACGAAGCCCAGGTCCTGGGGCTCGGGACGGCTCGCGAAGCCGAGGGCGCGGACGCGCTCGCTCCACCAGGCGGGGCGGCTGGTGAGCCAGGTTTCCACCTGCTCGACGTTCTTGTGCTCGGGCGCGGCGAGGACCTTGGCAAGGAGGAGCGGCAGGGCTCCCGGGTAGCGGGGATCGAAGAGGGCGTCCCCCCAGGCCAGGCGCTCACCGCGCTCCCCGCGATGGCGGAAGACGCTCCAGCCCACGAGGTGCCGCCGGCGGAAGATGGCCCAGAGGAAGTACTCGGTGTCCGGACAGCGGGCGTAGCGCCACTCGAGATACCGGGCGTCGCGCTCGACGAGCAGCCGGTAGGCGCCGCGCGCCCGGCCGAAGAGGTCGTCCCAGCGCTCGTCGAAGTGGGTGAACCTTTCGACCCGGTAGCCGGCGAGCCTCGTCCGCCAGGAACGGGGGACCGCCAAGGGCTCCCGCGCGTCGCGCACGTGGTAGGGCAGGTCCTCCAGGCGGCGGGCTCCCACGAAGCTCATCGAGAAGCGCTGGATGTTCCCGGTATTCACGCCGTAGTTGAAGGCCACCCTTCCTTCGCAGAAGCGGGCGTAGTAGTGGCGGACCGTGCGGCCAAGGAGGCTCGTCGGCCCCCGCCCCACGTGACGGACGGCCGGCTCGGTCATCGTGTCGCCCACCTGGAGAGCGGGGAGCGTCCGCGGCTCTCCCCGGAGCTCGCTGTAGAAGCGCACCGGATAGCCGGCGTAGTGGGCCACCAGCCGGCCATCCTCGGCGAACGCCTCGCTGATCATCCGGTTGCCATAGGGGTTCTCCAGGTACTCCCAGCGGAAGCGCGCGGGGCTGCGTTCCACGAAGAAGCTGCGCCGGAAGAGAGGGAGGATCTGCTCCTCGTCGCCTTCCCGATACTCGCGGACGAAGAACGGCTCCTTGCGCGCCTGGATGATGTCCTCGTCCGCCTTCACGATCACGAATCCGGCCTCGGACAGCGCAACCGTCAGCTCCTGGGGGGTGGAGCGCTGCCGGGCGATCAGCAGGCGTCCCTTGTCCGCCAGGAGCCGTCGGAGATCCGCGAGCAGGGAGCGGTCCGCCTCTTCCAGCCCCTCCAAGAGGACGGCGGCGGCGAAGCTCCCCGCCTCCCGCTCGGCGAGGCGCTCCACCGGGCAGAGGTCCGCGCCGAGGGCCGCCGCGGTCTCCGCGGAGCCCCCGACGAGGAGGCGCGCGCCGGCCTCCGGCAGGAGGGCGCGCAGGGGGGAGAGGGCGGAAGCGGCGTCTGGCTCGTACAAAGGCAAGAATCCGGGCGAAGTCGTACCATTCTATGGCCGGGAAGGACCCACATATATAATCCGCGCCGCTGCGCTCCCTATGGACCTCTCCGTCGTCATCCCCGCCTACAACGAGGCGCTCCGGCTCGGACCGAGCCTGCAGCGGATCGTGGCCTATCTCCGCCGGCAGGGGGAGAGCTACGAGGTGTTGGTGGTCGACGACGGCAGCACGGACGCCACCGCTGAGGTGGCGCAGGGGTATACGGCGGAAGGGGTCCGCGTCCTGCGCCAGGAGGTGAACCGGGGCAAGGGGGCCGTGATCAAGGCCGGCGTGCTGGCGAGCCAAGGGCGCGAGGTCCTGCTGGTGGATGCCGACCTGTCGACGCCCATCGAGGAGCTCGCGAAGCTGCGCCCTCACCTGGCGGAGGCCCCGCTGGTCCTGGGGAGCCGCTCGGTCGCGGGCTCCGAGGTCGCGCAACGCCAGCCCTTCTATCGCGAGATCATGGGGCGGACCTTCAACCTGATCATCCGGATCCTGGGAATTCGCGGGCTGCGCGACACCCAGTGCGGCTTCAAGCTCCTGGCCGGGGACGTGGCGCGCCGCCTGTTCGCCGAGCTGACGATCGAGCGCTTCGCCTACGACGTCGAGCTCGTCTGGCTCGCGCGCCGCCACGGCTACCGCGTGGTCGAGGTAGGAGTGAGCTGGTCGGACTCGCCCTCGTCCAAGGTCAATCCACTGACCGACTCGCTGCGCATGCTCTGGGACGTCCTGTCCCTGCGGCTGCGCTCCTGGAGAAGCCGCGGTTGAGCCGCCCGCAGCTCGCGGTGCTCGTCCTGGCTGCGGTCGCGCTGGCCGCCTGTGGCCGGACGCAGGAGGGCTTCCATCTCCTGCCGCTCGTCGTGGACAAGAAGTACGCGGTCGCCGCGGACGACATCCCTGACGGGCTGTCGTTCCCGCGGGCTCCCGAGGTGCGCAATCTGGAGATCGATCACGAGGAACGGCCGGTGGTGCTCACTACGACGGCCCCGTGGCACTGGCGCGGACGCATTCCGCCGGGAGCCCGGCTGAACGCCGGAGTGCAGACCTTCCCGATCGGCTGGAAGTTCATCCGCGCGCTGCGGGTCACCGTCTCCGCGCGCGAGGGCCGCACCCGCGAGATCCTGGAGGTGGCCTCGACGACCGAGCGCACGAGCCCGCGCTGGCTCGACCTGGAGGTGGACCTCTCCCGCTTCGCCGGCCGGGAGATGACGCTGGAGCTGGCCGCCACTCTGGACGGCATTCCCGCGGCCCACCGCGACGACAACGTCGTGGCCTGGGGGCCGGTCCTTGTCTCCGGCAAGCCCGAGCGGACCGCGGAGCGGCAGCCGAACATCCTCTTCATCCTGGTGGACACCCTGCGGCACGACCACCTCGGGCCCTACGGCTACACCCGGCACGACACGAGCCCGGAGATCAAGCGCTGGCTCGCCGATCCGGGGCTGGTGATGGAAGACGCCTACAGCCAGGCTCCGTGGACCCTCCCGTCGGTCATCTCGTTCATGACCGGCCGCCAGCCCGGGGAGCTCCTGGGCTCCGATCTCACCTCCTTTGGCATTCCGGACACGGCCAAGCCGCTCGCCGAACGGATGAGCGATCTCGGGTACCACACGGGCGGCTTCGTGGGCAATCCGACGCTCCACGCGGGGGCCGGCTTCGGGCGGGGCTTCCGCACCTACTATGCGCCACCGGCCGACGTCGAGTGGCTCGGCCACCATGCCGAGGACGTCAACCGCCACGCCCTGCCCTGGCTGCGCGCTTTCCAGCGCCGGCCGTTCTTCGCCTACGTCCACTACATCGACCCCCACGATCCGTACGAGAACCCGGACATGATCAACGGCCGGGCCTTCTTCATGCCGGGCTATACCGGACCGGTGGCCGGCAGCTGGATCCACGGGATCTACAACGGCCGTCTGGAGCTGAAAGATCCGGAGCGCGACATCCCCTACATCCAGGCGCTCTACGACGGCGAGATCCGCTATGTGGACCGCCACATCGGCGCGCTGCTCGCGGCGCTCGATCCCGACGTCCTCGCGAACACCCTGATCGTGCTGACCGCCGACCACGGCGAGGAGCTGCACGATCACGGCGGCTGGAAGCATGGACAGACGCTCTACGAGGAGCAGATCCACGTCCCCCTGATCTTCCGCTGGAACGGCCGGATCAAAGCCGGCACGCGCCTCGCCGGGACCGTGCGCCTTCTGGATCTCGTGCCGACCCTGCTCGATGCGGCCGGGGGGAAGGCGGACCCCGGCCTGGAGGGGATCGATCTCCTGCCCGCGCTCACCGGCAAGGGCGAGCTGCCGCGCCGTGCCGCCTTCGCCGAGGGGCTCTCCGGGGGACCGCTGCGCGCCGCCGCCGTGCTCGACGGCCGCAAGCTGGTCCTGTTCAACCGCGAGGAGCCGTTCCGCCCCGCCGACTCCCTCCAGGAGTACCTCTGGCGCAAGGACCTCGGCCGGCTGCGGCGCACCGAGCTCTACGACCTCGCGAAGGACCCGGGCGAGCATCAGGATCTGGTGGAGACCGATCCCCAGGGAGTGGATCGCCTGGCGCCGTTGATCCACGGCCAGCTCGGCCGGGAGCTGCCCGGGCTCTGGCTGTTGCCGGAGGGGTTGCCGGCGGGCTCGCATCTGAGTGGTAGCATCACGTTCGAGCGTCCGCCGCGCGGCTGGAGCCCCTACTTCCTCGGTCCGGAGGATCACGTCGAGCTCGCCGGCAACCGGCTCCGTTTCGAGCTGACCATGGCGCCGGGCGGCAAGGGGGTGCGGATCGACGGCGGCTTCGGGCATGTCATGGACGTGGAGCCGGCCGGCGCACGGCTCTGGTTGCACGACCGGACGGGCATCGTGAAGCGGCAGGCCGCGGCCAATCCCGAGACCGAGAAGCGCCTGCGCAGTCTGGGATACATCCAGTGAGACGAGACCGCGATCAGTCTTCCCGTGGGGGACCCCCCGGCTGGACCGAGCGGGTGCGCGCGGCGAGCGCCCTGGTGCTCGCTCCGCACTTCGACGACGAGGTCCTCGGCTGCGGCGGGCTCCTCGCCCAGCTGGCAGCGACCGGCGCAACGGTGCGCGTCCTCTTCCTGACCGACGGCAGGGGAGGTACTGAAGCGATCGGCGACCGTGAAGCCTACCGGGCGCGCCGCTGCGAGGAGGCGGACCGGGCCATTGCCGCTCTGGGCGCCGCCGGTCTGGACGTCCTGCAGATTCCCGATGGAGCCCTCGATCAGCACCTGGATGCGGCCGTCGAGGGGATCCGCCGCGCCATCTTTGCGCAACGCCCCGAGATCCTCCTCGTCCCCTCGCCGCTGGAGATCACCTCCGACCACCGCGCCGCCTTCGCCGCCGTCCACCGGCTGCTCGCGCCGCTGCGCGAGCCGGCGCGGACCGCGGACGCTCCCCTGCGCGATCTGCGCGTGCTCCTCTACGAGGTCAACCATCCCTGCCATCCCGATCTCCTCGTGAATGTCACGGCCGAGCGGGAGCGGATCGAGGCCGCCATGGCTCTCTATGCCAGCCAGGAGGAGCGCCATCCGTATCTGAGCGCCGGGCTCGGTCTGCGCCGCTTCCGGACCCTGAGCCTCGGCCCCCAGGTCGAGCTGGCCGAGGCCTATCGCCGCCTGCGCGTCGAGGACTTCACCACGCGCAGCCCGGCGCAGCTCGTGCGCCATCTCGGCGGGCTCCCGGCAATCGGGACGGTCGAGGAGGGGCCGCGCATCTCGGTGATCGTCCGCACCCGCGACCGGCCGGAGCTCCTCGCCGAGGCCCTGGCGAGCCTGGCGGAGGGGGAGTACCGCCGCGCCGAGGTGGTGCTGGTCAACGACGGGGGCACCCCGCCGCCCGTGCCGCCGGACTACCCGCTCCCCATGGTGCGCATCGATCTGGCGGAGAGTCGCGGGCGCGCCGCCGCGGCGCAGGCCGGCGTGACGGCCGCGAGCGGCGACTTCGTGGCCTTCCTGGACGACGACGACCTGGCTGCGCCCGAGCATCTGGCGACTCTGGCCGGGCTGGTCCAGGCGGCCGGAGTGCGCGTGGCCTATACGGATGCCGCGGTGGCGGTCTACGAGCTCGAATCGGACGGATGGATCTGCCGCGAGCGGCGCCTCCCCTACAGCCGCGACTTCGATCCAGACGTCCTCCTGGTCGACAACTACATCCCGTTCAACACCCTGCTCATCGAGCGCGGTCTCTTCGCGCAGGCCGGACCGTTCGACAGCTCGCTGCCGTTCTTCGAGGACTGGGACTTCCTGATCCGCCTCGCGGCCATCACTCCGTTCCACCACTTGGCCCGGGTCACCTGCGAGTACCGCCATTTCCGCGGCGGCGCTCACCACATCTTCGGCGAGCGCCCGCGGGAGAGAGGGGATTTTCTGGAGGTCAAGGCGCGGGTGCTCACCCGGTACGCGGACCGGCTCCGTCCGGACATCCTGGCGCGGGCGGTGGACACGCTGCGCTCCGAGATCGTCGACGAGCGGGAGAGCGGAGCGAGCGCCCGCCGCGAGCTGGCTGCCCTCGGTGACGCCTTGGCCGCGCAACGGGCCGAGCTGGAATCCCTCGCGGTCGCCCACCAGGCCCTGGCCCGGGAGCGGTTCACCTGGGAGGAGCGCTTCCACGCCGCGAACGGCGAGCGATCCAGTCTCCGGCAGGAGAGCGAGCGGATGGCCGCCGAGCTCCAGCGCCTGTACGACGAGGAGCGGCGGCTCCGCACGACTATCGAGGACCAGACGGCGC
>DASPXX010000219.1:0-15304 GCA_035637095.1 Thermoanaerobaculia bacterium | reverse complement strand
GCGCCAGAGGACCGCCTCATCCGCGGGATCGGCCAGGTAGATCTCGACGTCCCGGAAGAAGGACAGGCGGCCGAGGGTCCGGAAGATCTCATTCAGCGTCGGGGTCGCGCAGGCTTCGCAGGGAGCCGGGATCTTGCCGAGCTCGGTCGCCAGGCGGGGACCGAGTTGCTTCATCTGATCCTGGGCGATCAGCTTGAAGACCTCGAGGCGGTGGGCCTCCACCCGGCGGTTGACCGCGCCGAGCCCGACGACGGTGAGCACCAGGAGCGCGAGGAGGACGGCGAGGGCGGCGACGTAGCGCCGGCGGGACGCCTCGGCCACGGGCTCCGCGGTCCCCGGCCGGGCCTGGTCGACCAGACGACGGAAGGAGCCCACCATTTCCTGGATGCCCAGCACGATGCAGATCGCGGCACCGAAGCCGCCCAGAGCGACGCTGGACCCGAAGATGCCATAGAGGAACTTCTCGGTGGCGGGGCTGAAGATGTCCCAATCCAGCAGGTCGTCGAAGATCCCCAGCACCACCAGGAACGCTCCGAACGTCAGGAGGACGACCGTGGCCCGAGCCACCAGCGAGAGCAGGCGGATATGGCTGCGCATTTGCCTGTTCTTACGAGCCGGACCGCCCCACCGTTGGGGGACCTCACCCCCCGACCCCCTCTCCCATCGCCCCCCCACCAACCGGGAGAGGGGGCGCCACCCAAGAGCTTGAACCGAAGTCGCCTGGGAGTCCTCGAGGTCCTTTGCTTTTAGGTGGGCAGGCTCACTTCGAAGGCGGCGCCGCGCTCGGTCTCCAGGAGACGCGCGGTGCCGCCGTGGGCCTCGGCGATCCAGCGGACGACGCTCAGGCCGAGGCCTCCGATGCCGCTTCCGGAGGGGGGGCCTCCTCGGAAGAACCTTTCGAAGACCCTTTCGCGGTCCTCGGACCTCACCCCGGGACCCTGGTCGACCACCCGGAGAGTCGCGGCGCCGTTCCGTTTGCTTGCGACGACCTCGACGGCCTCTCCTTCAGGGCTGTGCTTCAAGGCGTTGTCGAGCAGGTTGAAGGCGACCAGGCGCAGCAGGCCGGCGTCTCCGGAGATCACCAGGTCCGGCTCGACCTGCGCTTCGATGCGGACTTTCCGTTCCGCCGCCAGGCCGGCGAAGAAGGCTGCCGTGGCGCGGACGATCTCTCCCAGGTCGACCGGTGCGCGGACGAGATGGAGCTCGCTCCCCCGGGCGAGGAGGAGGATGCCTTCGACGACCGCGTGGAGGCGCTCGATCTCCTGCAGGTTCTCGCGCAGCAGGTCCTGGTATTCGGCGGCGGTCCGCTCGCGGCGCAGGGCGATCTCGATACCCGTACGCAGGACGGAGAGCGGATTGCGGATCTCGTGCGAGGCGTCGGCGGTGAACCGCCGCATGCGCGCGACGTTTTCCTCCAGACGGCCGAGCAGGGTGTTGAAGGCTCGCGAGAGGACGGAGACCTCCTCGACGACGCCCGCGGGGAGCTCCAGACGCCCGTCGCGGCGGTCCGGATCGAGGCCGCGGATGGCTTCGACCAGATCGCCGATGGGACCGAGCGCGCGCTGGGCCAGGGCGCGTCCACCCAGGACGGCGAGCGGGATGAGCACGAGGCCGGTGAGGAAGAGCTCCGCTCCCAGGCGGTGCTTCGCGTGCTGCAACGGCTGGATGGAGCCGATCGCCTCGACGTAGAGGCCCGGAGTCGGGCCGCCGACCTGGTGGCGGACGACGACGTAGGCCGGGCTGGTGGACAGGAACGAGATGGTGACGACGGGCGGTGCGCCCGTGGGCTGCGGCGGATGCGGAAGGCTGGGCGTTCCGGGGGTCTGGGCCAGGACCTTGCCGTTCCGGGTCACGCGCAGCCACATGGGGATGGGAGCCTCTTCCGGCTCCTTGAGCTCGGGTGCGTCGAGCGTGCCGCGTCCGGCCAGGTAGGCGGCGAGGGCCTCGGCCTCGGTCTTGAGCGTCAGCTCGGCGTATTGCCGGGCCTGCGCCGAGGCATACACATAGACCAGCGCCGCGGGGATGCCGTAGAGAGCCAGGAGCGATGCGGCGAACCACCAGGAGAGCCGCGCGACGAGAGTGCCGGGAGCCCTCACGCCGGATCACCGCGCAGCACGTAGCCGACGCCTGGAACAGAGTGGATCAGGCGTCCGCCCTCTCCGCTTTCGAGCTTGCGGCGCAAGCGGGCGATGATGACGTCGATCGTGTTGCTGCGCGCCTCGTAGGCCTCGTCCCAGACGTGCTCGGCGATCCGGCTGCGCGAGAGCACGACCCCGGGCTGCAGCATCAGATACTCGAGCAGCGCGAATTCCTTGGGCGTGAGGTCGAGCGGCTCTCCCGCCTTCTCGGCCCGCCGGCCGTCGCGGTCGAGCGTCAGATCGCCGAAGGTGAGGACGCTCCGGGGAGGCGCGGCCCGGCGCCGGAGGAGCGCCCGTACCCGCGCCAGCACCTCCTCGAACGCGAACGGCTTGGTCAGGTAGTCGTCGGCGCCCGCGTTGAGCCCCTCGACCTTCTCTTCGACGAGGTCGCGGGCGGTGAGGATGAGCACGGGAGCGTCGATGCCTTCGTGGCGCCAGCCGCGCAGGAGATCGATCCCGGAGCCGTCCGGGAGAGCGAGGTCGAGGAGGACGAGGTCGTAGGGATTGGCCGCGGCGCAATCCAGCGCCTCCGCCGACGTGGCGGCGCAATCCACCGCGAACCCCTCTTCGCGCAGACCGCGGGCGAGACGTTCGGCGAGCCGGCGTTCGTCTTCGACGAGGAGGAGCCGCATGCCGCCACTATAGCCCCGGTTTGAACCTGTCCACCTCCCCGGGAGACTCACAACGAGGCGGTTCCCCAGTGTTCATTGCCCGTTCATTCGAGCCGCCTAGCCTCGGGAGCATGGACCGGGGCCCCCAGGCCGTTCCGTCCGGGGTGCCACGGTCGAAGGAGAGTTTCATGAGCGTTTCGCGCAGAGCCGTTTTCACCGTCCTGGCCGCCCTCGCCGTCCTCGCTTCGGTACCGGCGCGCGCCGAGCAACGCGCGCTCGTCCTCGATCCGGCGGCGTCCAAAGTGAATTTCACTCTCGATGCGACCGGTCACACCGTGGAAGGGAAGATGGCGGTCAAGTCCGGCCGCATCGCGTTCGATCCCGCGACCGGTGCGGCCTCCGGCGAGCTCGTCATCGATCTGAAGAGCGCGGACACCGGCAACGACAGCCGCGACAAGACCATGCACGAGGAGATCCTGGAGACCGGGAAGTATCCGGTCGCCGTGTTCCGGGCCGAGAGGATCCGCGGCACCGTGGCGCCCGCGGGACCGTCGCAGGTCACCCTCGACGGGACGCTCTCGTTCCACGGCAGCCGGCACAAGCTGAGCCTGCCCGCGACGGTCCGGGTCGACAACGGGCACCTCGTGGCCGACACCCGGTTCCCGATCCCGTATGTCCAATGGGGCCTCAAAGACCCCAGCATGTTCGTCCTCCGGGTGGGCAAGCAGGTGGATGTGCAGGTCCATGCCGTAGGGACCCTCGCAAGGGCGGAGGAGTCGAGATGAGGTTGGGCCGGCCGCGCCTTCTGAGCACCCGCGAGGCGTACCGGGTGCAGCAGGCGTTCCCTGCCATGATGCCGCTCGAGGGGTGTCTCGATCCCCGCCTGCGGGCGGTCGTGGCGGACGTCCTCGATCATCCCGGGAGCCTCGCCCGGGCGCAGATCGCCTATGGCCTGGGCGTGCGCCGCGGTCTCCCGGCCGAGCGCGCGCTGAAGCTCGCCATTGCGGTGGAGTACTTCCACTCGGCGTCGCTGATCTTCGACGACATGCCGAGCATGGACGACGCCGCCGAGCGCCGCGGCCGGCCCTGCCCGCACGTGGTCCACGGCGAGGCCGCGGCCACCCTGGGGGCTCTGGCGCTCATCACCCGCGCCTATGCGCTGCTCTGGGATGCGATCGATGAAGGAGCGGGGAGCCGCCGGACCGCCGCGGCGGCGCTGGTGGGAGAGTGTCTGGGGATCGCCGGCATTCTCGACGGCCAGGCCCGCGACGTCCATTTCAAGCGGGAGGGAGCGAGCCCGCAGGGGGCCGCCGAGGTGGCGGTGGCGAAGACGGTGCCGCTGATCCGCCTCGCCATGGTGCTGCCCGCCGTGGTGGCCGGGGATGAGGCGGAGACGGTGGACCGGCTGGAGCGCCTGGCGGCCGCGTGGGGGCTCGCCTACCAGATCCTCGACGACTTCAAGGACCGCCTGCTGGGGAGCGAGGAGTCCGGCAAGACCTCGGGGCGCGACGCCGGGCTGGGCCGGCCGAATCTGCCGGACCTCGCGGGACCGCAGCCGGCGTTCGCCCGTCTCCGCGGCTTGCTCGCCGAGGCGCGCGACCTCCTCGAGGCGCTCGCCGCCGGCGGGGGGGAGGAGCGCTGGGCGCCGCTGGGGAGCCTCCAGGAATTCCTCGAAGCCGAGACCCGCGACGTGGCGCTCCGGCTGGCGGGGCGGGAGGCGGCTTGAGCCAGGGGTTGAAACCCCTGGCTACCATGAAAAAGCCGCCCACTGAAGGGGCGGAGGAGGAGTCGTCCCCTCGGGGACGATTTTCTCTCGTTAGCCAGGGGTTTGAACCCCTGGCGGACGCGGGCGTCGAGCTCGCCACCGTCCACTCCCTGGTCTGGCTGGGGTCGGCCTCCGGCGTCGGGATGCTGATGGCATTCCTCTTGTTGTTTCCGCGGCTCAATGCGGTCCTCGGTCCGCTGACCTATGGGCGGTGGGTGCCGCTCCATCTGAACCTCATGCTCTATGGATGGCTCGCGCTGCCGCTGGTGGCGCTGCTCTTCCGCGCGTACCTGCCGCGGGAGGGTTGGGGCGAGAGGGCGGTCCAGGTATGGTCGGCCAGCCTGGTGATCGGTGCGGCGGCCTGGCTGGCAGGGCAGACGAGCGGGAAGCCTTTTCTGGATTGGGAAGGCGTTTCGCGGCTCGCGTTCCTCGCCAATCTCTTGTTTCTGGCGGGCGTTCTCGCGGCCGGGCTCGTCCGCCGGGGACAGGCGGGCGAGGCTCGTTCGCGGCTCGCGGGGCTCTGGGCCTTGTGGAGCCTGCTCCTCGCCGTGCCGGTGGCCCTGGCGTTCGCCACATCGCCCCGCACCTATCCTCCGGTCAATCCGGCGACCGGCGGTCCCACGGGAGCGAGCCTCCTGGGGAGCACGCTCTGCGTCGTCGCCATTTTCATCGGGACGCCTCTGCTTCTGAGATTGCCGGGAATCACGCGGCGCTCGGTGCTCGTGGTCTTCGGTGCGCTCGCGGTCCACACGGCGTTCTTCGTGGCGGCCGGCCAGGGGGACCAGACGCACCGCGAGCCGCTCCAGATCGCGGCCGTGGCGTCTCTCCTGGTCTGGGCCTGGCTGCTGCCGCGCTGGCTCGGCCGCTTCGCGTGGCCGGCGGGGAGCCGCTCCTGGCTCGTCGCGTTCCTCGCCTGGGGGGGCGTGCTGCTCGCGTCGGCGGTGCCCATGTTCCTCCCCGGCTTGCTCGACCGGATCAAGTTCACCAACGCGCTGGTGGGGCACGCGCACCTCGCCATGGCCGGAATGGCCACGAGCTTCACGGCCCTGCTCCTCGTCGTGCTCAATCAGGAGACGCGGCTCGCGGACGTCCTCGGCGACCGGACGGCCTTCCTGCTGTGGAACGCCGGCAACGCGGTCCAGGTGGGCGCGCTGGTTGCCGCCGGGGTCCTCGAGGCGGTCGACCCCGGCGTCGTCTACCGCGGCGATCCGGCGATCACGTCCCTCTATGAGGTCCGCGCTGCCGCGGGCGCTGCGATGCTCGCGGCCACCGTCCGATGGATCTCCCGCGCAGCGGGGAGGGGTGCAGTATGAGAGGGCGCGGGCCGGCGCTGTTCTGCCTGTTCGCCGGGGGTGGCGATGCCGCGACGGGGCTCCTCCTGCTGATCGCGCCCCGGCTCGTCCTGCGCCTCCTGGGCGCCGCGACCCCAGAAGGGGACCTCGTCCTCCTGCGCTTCGTCGGAGTCTTCGTCGGCTGCGTCGGGCTCGCCTACCTTTATCCCTGGATTCGGAAGCATCGGCTCATGGCTGCGATCGAGATGACCTCGGGGGTGCGCATTGCCGTGGCCCTGTTCCTCGGCATCGCGGTCGCGACGGGCCGGCTCGATCTGCCGTGGGCGACGGTGGGGGCGTACGACGCGCTCGTCGCTCTGGCCCAGCTCGCGCTGCTCGCCCGGGGGTTCTTCGGCGATGTGGCGTGAAGCCTGGCGCGGGGTGCTGGCGGTCGCGGCCACGTATGTCGCCTTCCTCCTGTTCGCGCAGTTCGGCTTCCTGAGCCAGGTGCAGCACGATCTGGTGGAGGCCGGGAAGGTGCGGGCCGTCATGGCGGCCATGGGGGTCGCGGGGTTTGCCGCGAGCCTGGGGACGGCGTGGCTCCTCGGCCGCGTTCCCGCTTTGCGCCTGGTGCGGACCGGTCTCGGCGCGGTGGCCGCCGTGGCGGTCGTCTCGGTCTTCTGCCATGGCTTCTTCCCCTTGTTCGCTGTGGCGGCGGCGATCGGAGTGTCGATCGGGCTTCTCACGGTCTCCTTGGCCACCGCGCTCCCGGAGATGGTCCCGCGGGGCTCCATCGGGTTGGCGGCCGGTGTGGGGACAGGGTTGGCTTATCTGGTGAGCAATGTGCCGGTGCTTTTTGAGGCGGCTCCGGGGGTGCGGGCTTTGTTTGTGGCGGGGTTGGCGGTGGTGGCCCTCGTGGGACCTCACCCCCCTAACCCCCCTCTCCCATCGCCCCCCCTTCCACCGGGAGAGGGGGGAACCACAGCTCCGGGGTTCGGTCGACTGGTGGTGATCTTTCTGGTGCTGGTGTGGCTGGATTCGGCGGGTTTTGCGATCGTGCAGGCGAATCCGGGGCTCAAGGATCAGACTTGGGGGAGCGCGGGGCAGAAGATCGTGCAGGGGATCACCCATCTGGTGGCGGCGATTGGGGCGGGTGCGCTGTTGGATGCCGGATTTGGGCTGGCTGTACCGCTCGCCTCGTGGGTCCTGTTTGCCGTGGCCTTCCCGCTTCTCCAATCCGGAGGGGGAGCCGCTGCCGGGCCGATCTACGCCGCCGGCATCTCCTTGTACTCCACGGCGCTGGTCTTCATGCCCACCTGGCGTGCCCAGGCATCGCTGTCGCCGCGCTGGCGAGCCGGGCTTCTGTACGGCATCGCCGGCTGGCTCGGCTCAGTGCTCGGTGTGGGGATGGCCCAGGACCTCGGCCGCATCCCCGCCTGGTTCCTCCTAGCCACAGGAGCCCTGCTCGCAGTGGTTTTTCTGCTGCCTTCTTCCCCCCTCTCCCGGTCGGTGGGGGGGCGATGGGAGAGGGGGGTCAGGGGGGTGAGGTTCCTCGGCCTCCTTGCCGTCGCTCTCGAATCCCTGACCACTGTTCCCTCCCCGGACGCGATCCGCCAGGGAGGCGAGATCGCTGCCGTGGCCCGCGGCCGGCGGGTGTACATCGCGGAGGGGTGTGTGCACTGCCATTCTCAGTACGTCCGCCCCGGAACGCACGACGAATCGTGGTGGGGACCGTCGCAGCCTTTGGACCGCTCGGAGGAGCCACCGCTCGTCGGCTCGCGCCGTCAGGGGCCGGACCTCCTCGAGGTCGGCAACCGCCGCGGCGCCGTCTGGCAGGAGCTCCACCTGCGCGATCCGCGGGCCCTCGATCCGGGCTCGCGCATGCCTTCCTATGCCTATCTCTTCGCCGGCGACGGGCAGCGGGGGCGCGATCTCGTTGCCTATCTGAGCTCGCTGGGCGAGAGCACCAGCGTGGAGCATTGGGAGATGACGGCCAGGGAGCGGATCGCGCCGCCGCCGGCCCCACCGTCCGCTGCACGGGGCGCCGCGCTGTTCTCCACCTACTGTGCGGCCTGTCACGGCACCGAGGCGCGCGGCGACGGACGGTTCGCGGCCCAGCTCAGCGATCCCTACGCCGACCTGCGCAAGGCCGGCTTCCACTCCCTGCCGTGGGGAGTGCCGGAGGATGAAGCCCTCGCGCGCATCGTCCGCCACGGACTGCCTCCCACGTCGATGCCCGGCCACGAGTGGCTCACCGATCAGCAGGTGGCCGATCTCGTGGCCTTTGTGGAGACCTTGCACCGGTGAAGACCGACCTGCCTTCGCACCGCTTGCCGGAACGCCTCTTCGGACGGCTCGCCGAAGCTGCCACGGCCCGGCCATGGTGGTTCGTGGCCGGGGCTCTCGCCCTGGCGGCAGCCTCCCTCGTGCTCGCCGCGTTCCGGCTGGAGCTCAAGACCTCGAACCTCGACCTGGTCGATCCCGACCTGCCCGTGGTGGCCCGCTTCCGCGACTTCGCGCAGAATTTCGGGACTCCCAACATGCTGGTCGTCGTCCTCCAGGGGGAGGACCCTGGCCGGCTCCGGGCGGCGGCGGACCGCGCGGCGGCGGCGATTCGCGGCGCCCAGGGGGTGCGCGCCGTCTTCGCGCGGCTCCCCTACGAGCCGTCTTCGCTGCCGTTCGGCGCTGATCCGTACTTCACCTCGAAAGACCGGAAGCTCTATTTCCTCTTCGTCCAGCCCACCGATCCCGAATCGAGCGCCGCGACGATCGCGCCGTTCGTCCAGGCCGTGCGCGAGCGGGTGGCCGCGGCCCATCTCGGTGATCTCGAGGGGGGCGGCATCCATGCCGGCTTGACCGGGCTGCCGCAGTACGCCCTCGACGACCGCGACATCATCCAGCGCGACACCTCGCGCCTGTCGGCGCTCTCGTTCCTCCTCGTGCTTTTCCTCTTCGCCGCCGGCTTCGCCGAGCTCATCCGGCCGATCCTGGCCTCCGCGGCCTTGGCGGTGACCGCGGCCCTGGTCCTCGGCTTCGTCGCCTTCGTGCCCGGGCATCTCACCCTGGTCTCGGCGACCTTCTTCTCCTCGCTCTTCGGCCTGGGCATCGACTACGGCATCTACGTGGCCGACCGCTTCGAGGAGCGCCTGGCGGACGGCTGGGCGCGGCGCGAGGCGATCGTGGGGGCGGTGCGCGAGCTCGGGCCGGGCCTCCTGACCGGGGCCATCACCTCGGCCATCGCGTTCTACGCCATGGTCTTCTCGGGGTTCCGCGGCTTCGAGGAGCTGGGGGTGATCGGCGGCACGGGCCTGATGCTCGCCCTCTTCCTGATGACATCGCTCCTGCCGGCTCTCCTGATGCTCGCGGGAGGCGGCCGGCGGCGCCGCGAGCGCCCTCTGGCCGAGCGGCGGATCGGGCGTGTCCTGGCCGCTGCGCAGCACCCCGCCCTGGCCGCCGGGCTCGCGCTCGTCATTCTGGGGGGCCTCGCCGCCGGGCTTCCGCCGTTCGACGGCGACTACCTGAACCTCCAGCCAAGGGACTCCGAGGCCGTGCGCCTGGAGCGCGAGATGGTCGAGCGGTCCGTCTACTCCCCGCAGTTCGCCGCCTTCCTGGTCGCTTCGCCGCGGGCGGCCAAGGCCGTGGCCGAAAAGCTGCGCGGGCTGGATACCGTGGGCACCGTCCGCTCCTCCGCGGACCTCGCCTTGCTCGACGCCTTCGCCCGGCCGATCCCGGCCGAGCGGGAGGCGTTCCGCTCCGCCTTCGAAGGGCGCGACGGGCGCCTGGCGGTGTACGCCTACCCGGCAGGGAACGTCTGGGATCCGGAATTCGAGGCGAGATTCCTGCAGCAGATGCGGGCGGTCGATCCCGAGGTCACCGGCATGCCGGTCCTCGGGCGGTTCATGATCGACCGTTCGAAGCGTGCCCTGTGGATCACCGCCGCCTTGAGCGCTCTCGCGGTGATCCTGCTCATCGTGGTCGACCTCCGCCATCCGGTGTGGTCGGCGCTCGCCCTGCTGCCCACGGTGCTCGGCGTGGCCGGTATGCTGGGCGCCATGCGCCTGTTCGGCATCCCGTTCAATCCGCTCAACGTGATGGCGCTGCCGGTGATCCTCGGCACGGCGGAGGACAACGGCGTGCACATGGTGCACCGCTTCATCCAGGAGAGGGGAGACCTGTTCCGGACGATGGCGGGGACCGGGCGCGCGGTGCTCCTCTGCGCGCTGACCACGATCGTGGGGTTCGTTTCGCTGGCCTTCACCAGCCACCGCGGGCTGGCGTCGTTCGCCCTCACCCTCACCTTCGGCATCACCTCCGCGCTGCTCTCGTCGATGTTCGTGCTGCCGCCCCTCCTGCGCTTCGTCGGACCACGCCTGGGAGTCGGACGCTGATCTCGGAC
Organism: Thermoanaerobaculia bacterium; assembly: GCA_035637095.1. GTDB lineage: Bacteria > Acidobacteriota > Thermoanaerobaculia > Multivoradales > UBA5704 > UBA5704. The sequence continues at coordinate 5,123 of DASPXX010000219.1, read as the reverse complement.
GATCCCTACGTCGCGTTCACGCGGCGGTTCTTCGCCCGCTGGAGCCCGCTCTACGATCTCTTCGCGAAGCCGATCGGTTTCGCCTATGCGGCGGCGGTGAAGAAAGCCGGCGCGCGGCCTGGCCGTTCCCTTCTCGACCTCTGCACCGGCACGGGCGAGATCGCCCTCCGCGCGGGCCGCCGCGGAGCCCGGGTGACCGCGGTGGACCTCACCCCCTCGATGTTCCTCCGCGCCGAGCGCAAGGCGCGCGGGCTCGCCGTGCGCTTCGCCGGCATGGACGCCCGCCGGCTCGCCTTCCCCGACGCCTCGTTCGACGCCGTCCTCCTCTCGTTCGCCCTGCACGACATGCCGCGGAAGGTGCGGACCGAGGTGTTGCGCGAGGCGGCGCGGGTGGCGCGGGAGAAGCTCGTCGTCCTCGACTACGACGTGCCGCGCCGCGAGCCCTGGCGGCGCGCCGTGCTGGCCGGGCTGGGCCTGTTCGAAACTCCTTATCTCGCCGACTTCGCCAAACAGGGGGCGCACGGGACTCTCGCCGAGGCCGGTCTCACGGTCCAGGAGACGGTGCGGCCCCTCCCCGGGCTATTCGTGATACACCTTGTCAACTTTTCGGCCCGGAGGTAGGATTGCTCCGCCATGAAACGCCACCCCTTCTACGATCGGCTGCGCGGAATCACGCAGGAGGTCGTCGCGACCTATGGGGGATCGCGGGACCCGGGCTCGCACATCGACCCGGAGCACCGGCTGCCGTCGCGCAAGGCCGTGGTGCGGATCCTCGAAAACCTCTTCGCCGTGCTCTATCCCGGGTTCTACGGGGTGCAGCACCTGACGCAGGAGAACGTCGAGTACCACGTCGGCGCGCTGCTCGACGACATCGCGGCGGAGCTCTACGAGCAGGTCGTCCTCGCCTGTCATTTCGAGGCCGATAGCGGGAACGGAGAGGGGATCACCGGCCGGGCCGAGAGCGCGGTCGAGCGGTTCCTCGGCCGGCTTCCCGCGCTGCGGCGGCTGCTGACGCTCGACGTCGAGGCGGCCATGGACGGCGATCCGGCCGCGCGGAGCTTCGCCGAGATCATCTTCGCCTATCCGGGGCTGGAGGCGATCACGGTGCAACGGATCGCCCACGAGCTGTGGAACCTCCGGGTGCCGCTCCTGCCCCGCATCATGACCGAGGTCGCCCACTCCGTCACCGGGATCGACATCCATCCCGGAGCCCGGGTCGGCGAGTCGTTCTTCATCGACCACGGCACCGGCGTCGTGATCGGCGAGACGGCGGTGATCGGCAAGAGCGTCAAGATCTATCAGGGCGTCACGCTCGGCGCGCTCTCCTTCCCCAAGGATGAGCGGGGGCGCCTGGTCCGCGACACCAAGCGCCATCCGACCCTCGGCGACAACGTCGTCGTCTATGCCGGCGCGACGATCCTCGGCGGCGACACGGTGGTCGGAGAGGGCGCCATCATCGGCGGCAACACCTGGGTCGTCGAATCGGTGGCGCCGGGCGAACGGGTGCTCTATACGCGGACGAGCCGCGCCAAACAGAGAATGATCCTCGAACGCGCCTACGGCTTCGGGGACGGTATCTAGAATCGATTTCCAAAGGGGAGGACACAGTCCATGGGCCAGATCTTCGACAGCGTGATCGACACGATCGGGCGGACGCCATTGGTGCGCGCGCCCAACGTGACGAAATCGATGGATGTAAAGGCCGACGTCGTGTTCAAGCTCGAATCGTTCAACCCGATGTCGAGCGTCAAGGACCGGATCGGCTACTCGATGATCCTCGATGCCATCGACAAGGGCGTCATCAAGGAAGGGACGACGGTGATCGAGCCCACCTCGGGCAACACGGGCATCGGTCTCGCCTTCGTCTGCGCGGCGAAACAGATCCCGCTCGTCCTCACCATGCCCGAGACGATGTCGATCGAGCGGCGGAAGATCTTGAAGGCGCTCGGCGCGAAGCTGATACTCACCGAGGGGGCCAAGGGGATGAAGGGAGCCATCGCCAAGGCCGAGGAGCTGCAAAGGGAGACCCCCGGCTCGATCATCATCGGCCAGTTCGTCAATCCGGCGAACCCGAAGATCCACCGCGAGACCACCGCGGTCGAGATCTGGAACGACACCGACGGCAAGGTCGACGTCCTGGTGGCCGGCGTGGGCACCGGCGGCACCATCACCGGGTGCGCCCAGGTGCTCAAGCCGAAGAAGCCCTCTCTGTGGACCGTCGCGATCGAGCCGATCCATTCACCGGTGATGACACAGAAGCGGGCCGGTCAGGACCTGGTGCCCGGGCCGCACAAGATCCAGGGGATCGGGGCCGGCTTCATCCCGGAGATCCTGGATATGGATCTGATCGACGAGATCGCCACGGTGTCGAACGACGAGGCGATCGAAATGGGACGGCGGCTCTGCCGCGAGGACGGCCTGATGGTGGGGATCTCCTCCGGCGGCATCGCGCACGCCACCTACGAGATCGCCAAGCGTCCGGAGAACGCCGGCAAGCTGATCGTGGCAGTCCTCCCCAGCCACGGCGAGCGCTACCTCTCGACCGTCCTCTACGACTTCCCGGGCGAGGAGGAGCCGACCTCTCCGTAGCGGCTTCTCCCTCTGCTCCCCGTCTCTCTCCCGCACGCGGGTGGAGGAGAGGCGGGGAGGAGGCCGGAGGCGTCGGGCCTCCTCCAAAGTCTCGCTCAGTCGGACAAGGGGACCCCAGCCCCTTGGACTCTCGCAGCTCCTGCTAGAATCGGCACGGTGACGGTCACCCTATTGATCCAAGCCCCAAGCCCCAGGCCAGGGAGGAGAAACAGGTATGAAGAAGAGCGGGTCGCAGGAAGGCAAGTCTCCTTCTCAGCAGATCGACGAGAGAATCCAGGAGCTCGGCGACTGGCGGGGCGAGATGCTCCGCCGGCTCCGTGCGTTGATCCAGGAAGCCGATCCCGAAGTCGTCGAGGAGTGGAAGTGGAATGTTCCGGTGTGGTCGCACGACGGAATCCTCTGCACCGGCGAGACGTACAAGAAAGCCGTGAAGCTGACCTTCGCCAAAGGAGCGGCAGTGGAAGATCCTTCTGGCCTCTTCAACTCCAGTCTCGAGGGAAATACACGGCGTGCCATCGACTTCCACGAGGGCGAGAAGATCGACGAGAAGGCGTTGAAGGCTCTCATTCGCGCCGCCGTGGCCCTGAACAAGTCCACAGCGCGCTGAGCTCGTGTCCTCAGAGGCCATCACTCGGCAATCCAGGACACGCACAGCATGCACAGACATGCGAAGCTTGCTTACGAGCTCGCGCCTCGCTATTGGGGTGAACGATGAAAACTTCGTCGCTGTTCACGTTCAAAGCGTTGGCGTGGCTGGTTGCTCTCAACGTAGCAACGACCGTCCTGCACTACGGGGACAACATTTTGTTCTTTCATGAGTATCCAGAGCCTCCATGGATTTCGCCCGGGCTGGTGGATGCGTTCTGGTTCCTCATGACACCGGTGGCGCTCGCCGGGCTTTGGCTGGCGCACCGTGGTCACAGGACTCTGAGCTCAATCGCATTGCTCACGTATGCCTGCATGAGCTTGCTCGTTCTCGGACACTACCGGTTCGCGCCGCTTCACACGATCAGCTGGCGGATCCACGCGCTCATCGGGCTCGAAACCGTCGCCGCGCTCGCCTTGGTGGCATGGCTGGCTCTCTCGTGGAGAAGCAGTGAATCCGTATCCAGTCTCGGTAGATCTCGGTCGTACGGATCTCCTGGCGGGGATTCTTCGCAAGAAAGTGCTGCGTCTGAGTAGTCCTAGAATAAGTGCCGCACAGCAGGTGCTTCCAAAAGAAGAGGCCGGCCAACTGCGGTGACGAAAGATTCAGCGAGAGCTTCTCCCCAAAAGAGTTTCGAGCCGTTGTCCCCCTTTGGGACGGCTCGCGCACTCCTCCATCGGAAGTATTTGCAGTTTCTTTTCGCGGCCTGCCAGGGCCGCTCCATTACGAAGCGCTTGTCGCTTCAGGAGGGGACAACCCAATGAGTCAGAAGAGGTACGACGTTGCCGTACTCGGTTCGGGTATTGCCGGTTCCACGTTGGCGGCCATCCTCGGCCGTCAGGGCTTCCGAGTGCTGCTGCTGGAGAAGGGCACCCATCCCCGCTTCGCCGTCGGCGAGGCCATGCAGCCGCAAAGCTCGATGTTGATGTGGATCCTCGGCGAGCGGTTCGACGTGCCGGAGATCCAGAACATCAGCAGCACCGAGAGGATTCTGGAGCACGTCACGAAGAACTGCGGCGTCAAGAAAACCTTCGGCTTCCTGTATCACGAAGAGGGGCAGCGGCAGGACCCGGCGAAGGCGCACCTGCTGATTCCGCCCGCCACTCCACTGGTCTCCGAGAGTCACCTGTTCCGGCAGGACATCGATCACTACCTGGTGAAGGCGGCCATCAAGTACGGCGCCGACTACCGCGACAAGACCGACGTGCAGGACTTCACGATCAACGAGGACGGCGTCGTCCTGCACACCACGGCCGGCGAGGAGCTCCACGCCCGCTTCCTGGTGGACGGCAGCGGCCACAAGTCGGTGGTCGCCAACAAGCTCGGCCTGCGGCAGGCGGTGCCGGACCTGCGCACCCAGTCGCGGACCATTTTCACCCACATGACCGGATTCAAGAGGTACGACGACACGCTTCCGCCGAACGAGAGGCCCGGCCTGTCGCGCGGGTGGTATGAGGGGACGCTGCACCACATGATCGACGGCGGCTGGTTCTGGGTCATCCGCTTCGACAACGTTCCAGGTTCCGAGAGCGACATCACCAGCATCGGCTTGACTCTCGACATGCGGAAGTACCCGCCGCGGATGGATGTCACTCCCCAGCAGGAGTTCTACGAGATCGTCGAGCGGTACCCGAGCATCGCCAAGCACCTCGAGGGAGGCGTGGCGGTCCGGCCCTGGGTCGGCACGGGCCGGCTGCAGTTCTCCGCGACGGACAGCGCGGGCCCCCGCTGCTTCCTCATGTCTCACGCCCACGGCTTCATCGATGCCCTCTATTCGCGCGGCATGATCAACACCTTCGAGCAGATCCACGCTCTGGCGCCGCGCCTCATGCAGGCGCTGCGCGACGACGACTTCTCGCCCGCGCGCTTCGAGTATCCGCGCCAGCTC
>DASPXX010000218.1:0-5376 GCA_035637095.1 Thermoanaerobaculia bacterium | reverse complement strand
CATCTCCACCTGATAGCCGGCCACGCGCAGGCGGTCTTCGAGGACCGCCGCGGCGACCGGATCCTTCTCGAGCAGCAGCAGCTTGGCCATGGGCTCCCCCGAAACGCTCTCGTTGCGGGGGTCATTCTATCGATGCCGAGGTGCGGCGGAGATCTCACCGGCTCCGGCGCGCCGGCTTCGCCTCCGGACCGAGGGCGGCCAGCCGCTTCCGGGCCAGCTGGAAGGTCGAGATGGTGTCTGTCTCTCCCGGCTCCGGAGCCTCGACCCGGGCGTAGTAGCGGCGGGCCACGGCCGGCAGGCCGTAATGCTCGGCGAGGCGGCCGAACACATACCAGTCGACGCTCTCGGGGCGCTTGCCGTCCTTGAGCTCCAGGACCTGGAGAATGAGCTGGTACGCCTCCGCCGTCTTGCCCTGCTCGGCATAGAGCGCGGCCAGCGTGTGAAGAGAGTAGGCCTCCTTGTATTGCGAGAGCGTCGCGGCCCGCTGTCCGTTTTCGATGGCCGCGTCGTCCACCTTGCCGCGCACCAGCGCGAGCCAGGCCAGGTTGTTGTAGACGAGATCGGAGGCCTTGCCGCTGTCGATGATCCGCCGCAACCACCGTTCGGCCCCGTCGAGGTCACCCTGTGCCTCGGCGCTCTCGTAGAGAGACAGCGAGGCGGTCGGATCGTCCGGAAGGATCGCGAGCCGCGCTTCCGCGTACCGGCGCAGGTCGTCCCAGTGCGAGAGGCGCGTGAACGCGGTCGCCAGGAGGACGTATCCGACCTCCGAGCGAGGGAACGCTGCGGCCAGGCGACCCGCCGTGTCGGCCAGGTCGGCAGGGCGGTCGAGGGAGCGATAAGCCCGAGCGAGGCTCAGGTCGAGCGCCGTCCGCCCCTGCCCTTCCGGGGCCGCATCCCGGCAGGAGAGGAGGAGCGGCACTGCCTGATCGGCGGCATCGCTCCCGGAGATCAGGCTCGCCGCTGCGCAGCGGACCTCGCCGGCGGTGGCTTCGGCGCCCTGGGTCCACAGGACGGCGAACGGAGAGAAGGCGAGCGGGTCGTCGCCGCCGCCGTTGTGCACCAGCTCCCGTGCCCAGTCCAGCCACTGGCGGGCGCCGCGCAAATCGTTCCGCCGCAGGCGACGCAAGGCTTCGCGGCCGAGCAGGTCGACCGAATCGCTGAGCCCGGCCAGCCGGTACTCCCCATCCTCGCGCACGGCGAAGATCGCCATGCGGCCGTTGTTGAACGGGGTGGTGAGGGAGATCCGGTAGCCGACCGCCTCGTCGCCCGTGACCGCGGTCTCGAAGCCCGCCAGGGTGATGTCGCGTGCCACCTCCCGGGGCACACCCTTCGACTCCATCCCTTGGCGGAGGTCGAGGAACTCGGCGTCGAACCGCGCGCGGATCTTCTCGTCGCTGCCGAGCTCCTGGAGGACGTCGCGGCTGTAGAGAGTCCTGATCTCCTGAACGACGTCGGGGCTCGGGTCGAGCGCGGCGAGGAAGATCCGCTGTGCCAGGGCGGCGGGGTCATCCGGGGAGAGGGAGATCTCCTCGTGACGCTTCACTTTGCGCAGAAACTCCACCCGGGCGAGGAGCTCGGCGGCATTGGGAGCCTGCCGGGCGGCGCCCGCGAGCAAGGCCGAGCCTTCTGCGTAGCGCCGCACCTGCACGAGGTACTGCGACGCCTGGAGCAGAGCGGTGCGGCGCTTCTCTCCGTCGGAAAGCCGGCGCTCGGCCTCGCGGAGCGCGGCTTCGACTCCTTCGGTGGCGGCGACGGCCACCAGCCGCAGGGCCGAGTGCGTCTCGGACTCCCCGAGATCCGCCAGCAGCTCCTTCATCTCGGCGAAGCGCTCCGCCCACAGCAGGGCGAAGAGCAGATTGTCGTCCAGCGTCCGGTCGTCGAGATCGGTCCGCAGCGCCCGGTACTCGGCGATGGCCGCCGGCAGATCCGCGCCCGGAGCGTACCGTCGCCCCTCTTTGTCGTACTCGAGAGTGATGGCGAGGTTGGAGCGGGCTTCCGTATCCTTGGGATCGAGCTCCTTGGCCTTGCGGTAGGCTGTGAGCGCACCGGCGAGGTCGAAGCCCGGGCCGAATTGGCGTCCGATCTCGTCGTGCTGAAGGATCCAGGCGAGGTTCTGGTAGGCCGGGACCGAGGACGGATCGAGCTCCACGGCGCGCCGCGCCTCCTCGCGGGCCGCCTCGCCCATGCCGCCGGCGAGGAGCGCCCGGGCGAGATGGATGTGGGGGAGGGGCTTTTGTGGAGACCTGGCGGCGAGGCGCCGGAGCTCCGCGAGCGCCTCGGGCACATGGCCGGCGGTGAGGAGGGCCTCACCCACCTGCTCGAAGCGGAGGAACACCACGCTCTCCTCGGACAGCTCGTGCACCTTGGTGCGGAGAGCCTCGACCTCCGCTGCGGTCAACCGGCGTTTGCCGATCTCGAAGCGTAGGGTGGCGGTGAGAGCGCCGTCGTCCGCCACGGCGTACTCCTCGGACAGGGTGGCCGGCCCTAAATTGCGGACCCGCCCCGGCGGCGGCTGCTGCGCCCGGAAGCCGTCCGGCGGCACGGCGCGATAGCGGACCTCGTGCTGGAGCGGGCGGGCGAGAAAGTAGTCGGTCTGGCGAGCCTTGGTCTTGCCGTCGTTCCCGGTCTCCGTGTCCGAGAGCTCGTCCGGCAGGTCCGCCAGAGCCGAGGCGGGGTGGATCGCCACCACGGCGCTCTGCAGGTCGGTATAGCCCCGCTTCGCCTCTTTCGCCTCCAACCGTATATGGAACGGGGTCGCCAGGTCGACCGGGTCGGAGTGCTCGACCGTTCCGAGCTGGTCGGTCAGGTAGGCCGATTTGATGAGGCCCGTGATGCTCTCGCGCAAGCTCTTTTCGTCCTGGCTGGCGTAGTAGGTGCGCAGGATCCGTTCGGTCTCCCCCCAGGTCTCGGTCGTCTCCACGACGCGGAGGGCCGGCCCGAGGTCGGAGAGGAAGAACTCTCTCGTCTCGACGGTGCGGTTGTCCGCCGCGGTGGCTTCAGGGATGCGCACCAGGCTCGTGGACGAGGGGCTCGCGATCAAGGCGAGCCGTCCGGAGACGCCCGCCCCGAGCTCGCCGGCCCGGGCGTATCGATCGGTGGGATCGATCCAGGTTTCCGGGCTGTCCGGCGTGGCGGGGAGCACCACGATGGCGTGATTGAAGGCACCCATGCCCGGCAGCGACTCCTCGAGCTCCCTCCGCGACTCGCCCGCCGCGAGAAGAGCCACCTCGGCGGGGATGTCCAGGGCACGGAGCAGGGTGACCAGCAGGACCGCCTTGTCCTTGCAGTCGCCGAACTTGCGCCGCAACGTCTCGCCGGGTGGCCGGGGGACGATCTTCCCCGCGCCCAGCTCGACGCCGGTGTAGCGGACCTCCTTCCCGAGCCGGGCGAGGAGGCGTTCGATCGTCTCGCTGCGCGTGGCGGCGGGCACCTTGGCGGCACGCAGGAATTTCTGGATCTCGGGGGCGCTGCCGGCTCCCCGGGCCGCCTCCTCGACGATCTCCGCATAGCGCCGCGCCACGTCCGCCCAGGAGGCGCCGGTCGACAGCGCCACGTACGAGAGCCAGCGAACGTCGGGAGGCTGGTGCGGCTCGATGTCCCCGTAGGGTGCGAGATCCCGCGCCTCATATGACAGCCGCCGCCGGCCGTCCACGGTCTCCTCGCGAAATCCATCCTCGGGGAGCTGGCGGACGACATGGCGGAGGGGGAGGCTCTCCGGCGCGTCGACGATCAGGCGCGCATGGCGGACCGGTACCATCATCTTGATCCAGAAGGTCTCCGTGGTGCCGTGGTCGAAGAACGGCGCCGTGTCGCGCACCGTCACCTCCTGCTCCACCACGGCGCCGGGTCCGGCGGCGGGGAGGGGGGCGCGCAGGAGGCGGCCGTCCTCGAACAGGCTCGGCTCCTGGGCCACGCCCGCCTCGGTGATCGTCGCCGGATCGAGAGTGTGGACCGCACCCTCCGCCGAGATGACGCGCGCCCGGAGCTCGGGGCGCTCCTGGTGCCAGGGCGACCACTGGGTTTCGATCGCGGACCAGTCCTCCGCCGCCTGCGCATTGACGATGCGATAGACCATGTGCTCGACCCGGGTCTCCCGCCCGTCTTCCTCGAAGCGCACGCGCGTCTCGGAAAACAGGACGACCACCCCGTGGTCACCGTCTCCGGCCTCGGCCTGCGAGGCGGCTTGGAGCACCGCGGCGGGATCGGCGGCCAACGGCCCCGCCTCCCAGGGCTCGGCCGTCTCGGCGGCAGCCAACCGGCCGCTCCCGGCGGCCAGCGTGAAAAGCAGCAAGAGACTGCGTACCGTGCCTGGGAAGAAGAACGAGGGCTGGATCTGGCGTCGTTCGTTGAGCATGAAACCTCGCTGTGCGCTCGATGAGTGTCCGCGGCTGGGTACGCCGTTCTGGAGGAAGTGTCGCGAGCGGTTGAAACGTTTCAGGAGCGTCAGGAAGAGCCCTGGATGAAGGCCTCGAGATCCGCGAGAGTGCCGTTGAAGACGTCGAGATCCACGGCCTCCGGGACGCCGGCGACGGTTCCGGATTCGGAGAGCTGCCAGAAGGCCCAGCTCGTCCATCCCGCCGGCAGCTTCGGGCTCTGGACACCGTACTCCGCGACCCAGAGCGGGTAGCGTCCGAAGGCGGAGGTCCCGAGAGAATCCCAGAAGCCGGAATCCGTATAGATGAGCGGGAGCCGTCCAGTCGCCTGCGCCACCACGTCGAGCCAGGTCTGGAGGTCCTGGAGCGCCTGCGTGGCGCTCTGGGTTCCCGTCGCGAGCGTCTCGAAGTCGACCACGGGCGGGAGATCTCCCGGCCCGCACTGGACCACGCTCAGGAACTGCTCAGCCTGGGCGGTCGGATCATCGTCGGTCTCGTAAAAGTGGTAGGCGCCGCGGAGGAGCCCGGCCTCCTTCGCGCCGCTCCAGTTGGCCGCGAAGAGAGGATCGGTCCAGGTGATCCCGTCCGTCGCCTTGATGAACGTGAAAAGCATGCCGGCCTGCAGGACCTCGCTCCAGTCGATGGTCCCCTGGCGATGGCTGACGTCGATCCCCTGCACCTGCGGCGCCGCGGTGGCCGTTGCCTGCTCGCTCATGACTGCTCTCCTCGCGATTTTGAAGCGATGCGCAGTCTACCACCGGGCCGGCGCCGGAGCGCCAGATTTCTCCTCCGCTCCGCCTCCTTGCGCGCCTTGGAGGCCGCCCAGGAGCAGATCGGGCAGGCGTCGAGGTCGTGGTACAGGGCAGGGCAGTGCTCGCGACCGAGGTAGATGATCTGCAGGTGGACCCGGCCCCAGGTCTCCTCGGGAAACACCCGCTTCAGATCGCGCTCGGTCGTTTCGACGCTCCTGGCGCCCGACAACCCCCAGCGGGCGGCCAGACGG
>DASPXX010000217.1:0-16530 GCA_035637095.1 Thermoanaerobaculia bacterium | reverse complement strand
GCGGCGACATCGTGGCTCCGCTCGATGAGACCTGGGACGCCGAGCGCACCTTCCGTCAGGAGCTCCAGGACGGCATTCGAGTGCTCTCCGGGCTCCCGATCGATCCGCTCCGATGACCGGAGGGGCCGCAGCAATCTCCTGTAGCCGTGCCAACTGCACATCACCTACGAGGTGCATAGCGCGCTATGCCCGTAGGGCACATGGGCCATACCGGGAAAAGCTCACGGCGTTTTTTCCCGAACTCCGTCCTCTCGAATTCCTTGAATCCGATGCGGCTGTAGTGACTCAGCGCTTTGAAGTATGGCCTTCCACTGCGTGCCAAATGACTTTCCTCGACTTCGAGTCCTGCGGGTGCCCCTCCAGGCGACCATCGCAAATAACGCCTGACCTTGGCTACTCCTAAGACATAGCCATCCTCGTCAATCGCTTCCACGCTTATCCACCGCGCTTGAGGATCGCTGGCATCTTGGATAAAGCGATTGAGGTGGTCCGGAAAGCGCTGATAACAGGCGGTGCAGTCGTTGCTGGACCAACCGTCAAAATCTAGGCCGGTTTCGAACCGGAGATTGGTGCCCCCGTCGAAATAGAGCGGCCTGTTGACGACGACATCGTACACACCAACGGTTCGGTCCTCGTAACGCTCCCTGCGAGGTCTCCGAGTCGCCCTGACGATCACGATGTTACCCTTTCCCGGAAGCCAGATCTCCCAGCGAGACGGCGTATTTGTGAATCCTACCCAGCCAGTAATTACGGTAGGGGAGCCCAGCCCGGACCACTCGCTGGGCCCCTCGTACCGGGGAGATGGCTTCTCCAGGCTTCTGCCGACGGCGCCAGGCTTGCTACTACACGAATACAGGAGTAGAAGAAGTGCGGCTGCGATGCTTTTGCGATCTCGCATTGGATCACTCCTCGTCCGCGCCCTGCGACGCCCTCCACAGCTCGCGGTACTTCTCCTGCACATAGGGGTTGAGCGACGCGGCGAATTCCTCGTCCAGAGCGTTCACCCGGATCAACTCGATCACGTCGGCCCGGTCGCGGAGCCTGTGCGGGGCGGTCATTCCAGAGGCCAGCTTGAGCTCGATGAGTGGAGCCGGCCGGCTTGGACCGGTACCTTGCCCACGGTATACCTCATAGGGCTATTCTGCACGGGATTGACCCAGCTTGCCCATTCCCCGGGTCGATTCTAGACTCTGGATTCTATAGAGGAGGCTCGTCGTGGCCTTGAGCATCAAGAACGACACAGCAGAGCGACTGGCCCGACAAGTGGCGAGTGAGACGGGCGAAAGCCTCACCGAAGCCGTCGTTCACTCTCTGGAAGAGCGTCTAGAACGGCTCAGGGGTCAGCGGTCCGCTCCGGATCTGATGGAGATCCTGATGGCCATCAGCCAGCACTGCAGCTCTCTCCCCGACCTCGACACCCGGAGCGCCGACGAAATCCTGGGCTACGAATGACCTCTCTCAGACTCTTGTTCCCAGATAGCCCCCTCGCGCATCGCTGAGCCGGTACAATCCCCCCTCCTGGAGGCTTCTTCATGGCAGTCAGCGTCTTCGACCTCTTCACCATCGGCATCGGACCGTCCAGCTCGCACACGGTGGGACCGATGCGCGCCGCCCGGCGTTTCGTCCGGCGGCTGGAGGAGGAGGGGCGGCTGGCGCAGACCGCGCGGGTGCGGTGCGAGCTCTACGGCTCGCTGGCGATGACCGGCAAGGGGCACGGCACCGACCGCGCCGTGCTCATGGGCCTCGAAGGGGAAACCCCCGAAGGAGTCGATCCGGACTGGATGCCGAAGCGCGTGGCGGAGATCCGCGCCACCAGCCGGATCAACCTGCTTGGGCACGAGCTCCCGTTCGACGAGAAGCAGGACCTGATCTTCAACCGCAAGGAGACGCTGCCGCTCCACCCCAACGGCATGCGCTTCACGGCGTTCGACGGCGCCGGCCAGACCCTCGACGAGCGGACCTTCTATTCGGTCGGCGGCGGCTTCGTGGTCGACGAGAGCACGGCGGGGGAGGACCGGCTGGTCGAGGACCGGACCGAGCACCCCTATCCCTTCCGCAGCGGTGCGGAGCTGCTCGTCCTCGGCAACGACCTGGGGCTCCCCATCTGGCAGATGATGCTGGAGAACGAGAAGGTCTGGCGCAGCGAGGAGGAGATCCGCGCCGGTCTGCTGCGCATCTGGGACGCGATGCAGGAGTGCATCGATCGCGGCTGCCGGCAGGAAGGCGTCCTGCCCGGCGGTCTCAAGGTGCCGCGCCGCGCGCCGCAGCTCTTCGAGGAGCTCCGCTCCTGCCCCGAGGATGCCGTCAAGGACCCCCTGACCGTGCTCGACTGGGTCAACCTCTTCGCCCTCGCGGTCAATGAGGAGAACGCCGCCGGCGGCCGGGTGGTCACCGCGCCGACGAACGGGGCCGCTGGTATCATCCCGGCGGTGCTGCGCTACTACCGGAAGCTCACGGTGGGCGCCGACGAGGAGGGGGTGATCCGCTTCCTCCTCACCGCCGGCGGGATCGGTATGCTGTACAAGGAGAACGCCTCCATCTCCGGAGCCGAGGTCGGCTGCCAGGGGGAGGTCGGCGTCGCCTGCTCGATGGCGGCCGGCGGGCTGGTGGCCGCGCTCGGCGGCACCAACGAGCAGGTCGAGAACGCCGCCGAGATCGGGATGGAGCACAACCTGGGGCTGACCTGCGATCCGGTCGGAGGGCTGGTCCAGATCCCCTGCATCGAGCGCAACGCCATGGGGTCGGTCAAGGCGATCAACGCCGCCCGCATCGCGCTACGCGGCGACGGCTCGCACGTGGTCTCCCTCGACCGGGTGATCAAGACCATGCGCGAGACCGGCGCCGACATGAAGTCGAAGTACAAAGAGACCTCGCGCGGGGGTCTCGCGATCAACGTGATCGAGTGCTGAACCGGAGGACTCACCAGATGCTGGCCAGCCAAAAGCTCATCGATGCCTTCAACGAGCAGATCGGCAACGAGATGGGCGCTTCCATGCAATACATCGCCATCGCTTCCTATTTCGACGCCGAGACCCTGCCGGAGCTCGCCAGGTTCTTCTACCGGCAGTCGGAGGAGGAGCGGACCCACGCGATGCGCTTCGTCAAGTTCATCAACGACGTGGGCGGCCGGGTGAAGGTCCCGGCCATCCCGGCGCCGCAAGCCGACTTCGCCTCGGCCGAGGAGGCGGTGGCCAAGGCCCTCTCCTGGGAGGAGGAGGTCACGAATCAGATCTACGACCTGGTGGAGACCGCGCGGGCGGACCGCACCTACGTCGGGGTCCGATTCCTCGACTGGTTCGTCGAGGAGCAGCTCGAGGAGGTGACGACGATGACCGACCTCCTCGCCGTCATCCGCCGCGCCGGCCCGGACCGCCTCCTGTTCGTGGAGGAGTACCTCTCGCGGCAGGGAAAGGCCGCGCTGGAGAGCCCGGCCTCTCCGTCGACGACGAGCGCGGGGGATTGACCGCCTCCCACCCCTCATAGACCCAGATCCGGAGATCCTCCATGCCGCTCACCCGCCCGCCGGCGGGGACCAGGATCCTCGTCTTGCGGGCGGCGTTGGTCTCCAGAAATTGTCCGAGCTGCTGGGACCAGGCGGTCGTGTAAGGCACGTCGCGCCAGCCCCAGGGGCCGTGCGGCGCGGGGGGGAGCGTCGGGGCCGGGCTCCCGTCCGGCGGCACGACGAGGTGGCCCACCACCCAGACGCGATGACCGCCGCGCAGGGTCCGGCGCATGGCCCGCCGGACCTCCAGCAGCGGATCGCCCGACTGCATCTTCGCCTTGACCAGATCGAAGCGGTGCATGCGGTGGTCGGCGAGGAGCGGAACGGTCATCCAGCGCGTGTCTCCCCGGTAGTAGCGGTGGAAGCTGATCCCGCAGTACCACTCGTTGACCAGGACCAGGTCGTGTGGCCCCGCGCTCTGCTCGATGACTTGCGCCACCAGGTCCACGTTGGTCATCCGCCTCTGCGCCGTGTCATAGGCGGTGGCATAGAGGGCGGCGGTGAGGAGGACGGCGGCGGCGATCCGTGCCAGCCGTGCCAGCTCCGTACCCCCGGCGGCGAGCAGCCCGTCGAGCGCGCTGGCCACCAGGGCGAGGACCGGCAGCAGATACCAGATGCGCACTCCGTAGCCAAGGAGGATCAGGAAGGCGATCTCGCCGCCGAGCGCCACCGGAATCACCAGCAGGCGGAACAGGCGGGAGTCGTCCGCTGGGTGGTGGTTCCTCTTCAGATCCTCCGGATCGCTCTTGCGGGTGAGGGTGACCACCGCGGCCAGCAGCACCGCGCCTCCCCACACCCAGACCAGCCAGGGGAACGGCGTCCCGATCACCTTGGCCAGCTTGGCCAGGACCGCGCGCAAGGTGATCGTCTCGAGCAGCAGCACCCGCCAGCTCCCTGCCGCGCCCAGAGGACCCGCATAGGGAAGGAGCGTCAGGGCCGCCACGAGCCCGATTCCCAGGGCGGCCACGGCCACGCGGTACCGGCGCCGGAGAAGGCCGGCCGCCGCCGCGGCGACGCAGATCCCGGCGAGGAGCGCGGCATTGTGCAGGAGGAGGTGGACGCTCGCCACCGCGGTCAGGAGGGCGAGGAGGATCGACCCGCGGTCCGGACGGGCGACCATCCGCGCGAAGGCGCCGAAGGTGAGCAGGATCAGGAGCGTCCCCAGGCCGTAGCCGCGGACCGAGTCTCCATAGAGCGGGAATGCCGGGTGGAGCTCGATCAGGACGAGAGAGACGAGAGGCAGCGCTCCGGCGAGGCGGGCGTTCCACCAGAGAGCGGCGAGGAGGGCGAGCCCCACCGCCAGGCCGAAGACGCGAAAGGTCAGGTCCGACGCGCCGAAGAGCCCGGTGACGACGCGCAGCGTCCCCGGGAAGAGCAGGGGAAAGGCCTCGTGGGGGAACGCGGCGTAGACCTCGCGCAGGCTGGGGAGCGCCGCGAGCTGGGCGGCGCCCGCCTCATCCCGCCAGAGCGCGCCGGCATGCTGCAGGCGCAGCAAGTGCAGGACGGCTGCCAGGGCGGTGAGCACGAGGGCGGTGGCCTGTTCAGCACGTCGGGACATGTTCAACGCCAACCGCTGAGCACAAGGAGGCTCAGCCGCTCGAAGCCATTGATCGGACCATCCCAATGGACCGGCACTCGTCCCCCGGCGGCGGCATGGTCGCGCAGGAAGGCTCCGAGCTGCAGAGACCAGCTTCGGTCATAGGGCTGCTCGCTCCACCCCGAGCTCGCGGCCGGCGCGGGCGGCAGGATAGGCACCGGCGTCCCCGGCGGTGGAATCTCGAGCTCGCCGACGACCCAGACCCGGTGACCCCCGCGCAGGGTCCGCTCGACTGCGCCGAGCACATCGCGGAGCGGCTCCGGCTCCATCATACGGGCCTTCACCAGGTCGTAGCGGTGGATGCGGTGGTCCGCCAGGTCCGGGAGGGTCATCCAGGGAGTCGCGCCTTGGCCGTACCGCAGATAGCTGATACCGCAGAACCAGGGTGTCACCACGACGAGGTCCCCGGGCGCAGCCTCCGCCGCGATCCGTGCCGCGATCAGGTCCACGTTGGTCATCCGCACCCGCGCGCGCGCGAGAACGGGAAACGTCATGACCAGAACCGCGAGCACGGTGATCCCCAGGCGCGCGGTGCGCAAGAGGGGCGAGGCGGAGAGCCGCACGTCGAGAGCCGCCGCGGTGAGGGCCAGGACCGGCAGGAAGTACCACGGCCGGGGCGGGTACCGCAGGACCTCGAGAAAGCCCCACTGCGCCAGGATGCACAACGGCAGGGCGAGCAGAGCGAACAGCTGCAGATCTCTTCCCGTGTCTTCGCTGTTCACCCCTCTCCCGCTCGCGGGAGAGGGGCCGGGGGTGAGGGCCAGCCCGATGAGCACCAGCCAGAACCACTGCAGGCGATCCACCGGCGCGCTCGCCGCCGACCGCGCCATCTCGTCGAAGATCTCCCACGGCCCCACCGGGACCTCCAGCAGCATGCTCCACGACCGGGTGGCCAGGACCGGCCCCGTCCAGGGCAGGAGCGACAGCGCCGCCGCGGCGCCGATTCCGACCACGGAGAGGACCAGGCGCCGGCCCCCCCGACCCCCCCGAAACATTCCGACCCCGATCGCCGCGAGGCCGAGCGCGAGGAGAAGAACGGTGTTGGAGAAGAGGAGCTGGACGCTCAGCAGGGCAGCCATCATGGCTGCAATGATTGCGCGGCGGTCCGGCCGCACCACCAGCCGGCCGAACGCGCCGAAGGCCGCGAGGATCGCCAGGGTCCCGAGGCCATAGCCGCGGAGCTCATCCCCATAGAGGACGACCGTCGGGTTGACCGCCACCAGCGCGAGAGCTGCGAGAGGCACGGTCCCTGCGGTCTGCCGGGAGGTCCACCAGAAGAGCGCGAGGAGCCCGAGGCCGGCCAGCAGGCCGAAGAGGCGCAGGGAGACATCCGAGCCGCCGGGCCCCGCCGCCCAGTCGCGGACGATCAGGAAGAACGGCGGGGGAAACGACTCGTGTCTGGCGATGACCTCCCCGAGCGTCGGGGAGGTCGCCAGGTGGAACGCCGCGGCCTCGTCCCGCCAGAGAGGACCGGCGTGGACCAGCCGCAGCGCGTGGAGCCCCACGGCGAACAGGGTGATCAGGAGGGCCGCCGCCCACTCTGCACGTTGGAGCCGCAATCCCGGAGAGCCTCGAATGACGGGGCGGATGGTAGCACGGCGGCATTCCTGGCATCTGGTGTAGAGTGGCTGTGCACTGTATGCTCACCCGGGCTCTCAAGAACTCCCGCTCCCGCCCCCGCCTCGTTTCCTCCGACCGGGAGCGGGAAGTCGTCACGGCGATCTCGCGGCTCGCCTTCTGCAATCCCTTCACGCCGGAGCGTCTCCGCCTGGAGCGGCAGGTCCTCGGCGAGGCCTTCACTCCTTTCGACGTGGTCTGGCACGCCCAGACCGACGCGGCGGGAGCCAATCCCAACGTGCCCGGCATCGCGGCGAAGGCGCTCGAGCTCGCCGAGGAGATGCGCGCGCGGCTGGCCGGTCCGCAACCGGCGGCGAGCCGCGAGGAGCTGGAGCTCTATCGGGCTCTCGTCCTCTATCTCCTGTACAACCGGTATCAGCTCCGCCTCTTCGAAGGGATCCATGGCCGCGACGGCGAGGGCCGGCCCGGCGCCTTCGGCTTCTATCGCGAGTTCCTCGCCGACCTGGAGCGCTATCTCGATCCGCCGGCCCTCGGCGAGGGCCGTCTGGACCCGGCCCACCTCTTCGCCTGCTGCTTCCAGATCCGGCGTGCCTTTCATTTCACCTTCCGCTCGATCGTGGGCGGCTCGATGCCGGCGGCGCAGCTGCGGGAGAGGGTCTGGCAGTCGATCTTCACCCACGACCTGCAGCGCTATCAGCGGGCTCTCTACCGCACCATGGGAGACATCACGACCCTGGTCACCGGCCCCTCGGGGACCGGCAAGGAGCTGGTGGCGCGCGCCATCGGCCACTCGCGCTACATCCCCTTCGACGCCAAGGCCCTGCGCTTCCGCGAGAGCTGGGCCGAGTCCTTCTATCCGCTGAACCTGTCGGCGCTCTCTCCGACTCTCATCGAATCCGAGCTGTTCGGACACCGGCGCGGCGCGTTCACCGGTGCCGTGGCGGACCGCACGGGCTGGTTCGAGGTCTGTCCGCCGCTCGGGACGGTGTTCCTCGACGAGATCGGCGAGACCGAGCCGGCGATCCAGGTCAAGCTCCTGCGCGTGCTGGAGACCCGGACGTTCCAGCGCTTGGGCGAGACGCGCTCCCGCCGTTTCCAGGGCAAGGTCGTGGCCGCGACCAACCGCGACCTCGCCCGCGAGATGCAGGAGGAGAGGTTCCGCGCCGACCTCTATTACCGGCTCTGCTCGGACCTGCTGGTGACCCCGTCGCTGCGCGAGCGGATCGCCGCCGCGCCGGAGGAGCTGTCGAACCTGATCCTCTTCCTCGCCGAGCGGGCCGTGGGAGAGGAGCTGGCGGCCGAGGTGGCGCGCGAGGCGGAGGAGTGGATCAGCGCGCACCTGGGATCCGGCTACCCATGGCCGGGCAACGTCCGCGAGCTGGCGCAGTGCGTCAACAACGTCCTGATCCGCCGCGAGTACCGGCCGGCGAGCAGCGGAGCGAGCGACGTCCGGGCGCGCCTCGCCGAGGAGATCCTCGCCGGCGGCCTCACCGCCGAGGAGGTCCTTCGCCGCTACTGCACACTTGTCTACGCACGCACCGGCAGCTATGAGGAAGCCGCCCGTCATCTGGACCTCGACCGCCGGACGGTCAAGAGCCGGGTCGATCCGGACCTGCTCACCGAGCTGCGGGGTTGAGAGCTACGCCACGGACGACCGCGCCGGCGAAGGCGATCACCGATCCTGTCCGGGCGTTCATTGGCGGCGGATTGCCTCAACATCCCTGAGGCTGACCGACGTCCGAGCGGCTCGCCGCTTCGATCAACCCCTGCAACCGCGCCGGATCCACGGGCTTGACCAGGTGGTGATCGAACCCGGCCCGCTGGCTTTGACGGCGGTCGTCTTCCTGGCCATACCCGGTCACCGCCACGAGCGTCACGGTCTCCAGGCCGGGGAGCTCGCGCAGCCGCTGCGCCACCTCATAGCCGTTCATCCCGGGCAGACCGATGTCGAGCAGGACGATCTCCGGATGGTAGCGCTCCGCTTCGGCGACGGCTGCCGGCCCGGAATGCACGCTGCGGACGTCGTGACCCCAGAGCTGGACGAGCATCTCCAGGCTCTCCGCGGCGTCGCGGTTGTCGTCCACGATGAGCACGCGCCGGATACCCTGGGGCGCCGCAGGGAGGTCGAGAGCCGCGATCTGCGGCAGGTCCTCCACAGGCTTCTCGACGAAAACGGGAAGGCGGATGGTGATCTCGGTCCCGCGGCCGGCCCCTTCGCTCCACGCCTGCACCGAGCCTCCATGCAGGAGCACGATCTGCTGCACCAGGGTGAGGCCGACGCCCAGCCCTCCCTCCGCGCGGTCGAGGGCGCGGTCCCCCTGGGTGAACAGGTCGAAGATCGTCGGCAGCAGCTCGGCAGAAATGCCGATCCCCGTATCGCGCACCCGGAGCACGGCCAGATCCCCTTCCCGCTCGACCGTCAACCAGATGCGGCCGCCTTCCGGCGTATATTTTGCCGCGTTGTTGAGCAGGTTGAGCAGCGCCTGGGAGAGCCGGGTCGGGTCTCCTTCGACCCGCAGCGGTTCCTCGGGAACCTGCACCTCGAGGGTGTGGCTGCGGCTGTCGATCCACGGGCGGCTGGCCTCGACGGCCGCGAGGACCACCTGCGCGACCTCCAGCGGCTCCTTGCGGAGCAGGACCTTGTTGGCGATGATCCGGCTGACGTCCAGCAGATCGTCGACCAGGCGGGACAGGTGCTCCACCTGGCGCGCGATCACCTTGCGCGCCCATTCGAGGACAGAGTCGCTCGAGCTGTTTTCCAGCATCACTTCGAGCGCGTTGCGGATCGGGGCGAGCGGGTTGCGCAGCTCATGGGACAGCATCGCCAGAAACTCGTTGCGCTGCACGTCGGCTTCCTCGAGAGCCTCGATGCGCTTGCGCTCGGTCATGTCCCGCGTGACCTTGGCGAACCCACGCAGGTTCTTCTCTTTGCCGTAGAGGGCGGTGATCACCACATTGGCCCAGAAGGTCGAGCCGTCCTTGCGGACCCTCCAGCCTTCATCCTCGAACCGGCCTTCCTTGCAGGCGACCTCCAATTCGTGCTCCGGCCAACCGCGCGCGATGGCTTCGGGTGGGTAGAAGATGGAGAAATGGTGGCCGAGGATCTCGTGGGGCCTATAGCCTTTGATGTTCTCCGCTCCGGTGTTCCAACTGATCACGCGGCCTTCGGGATCAAGCATGAAAATGGCGTAATCCTGGACCCCCTCCACGAGCAGGCGGAACAGGTCCTGGTTCTCTTGCTGGGTGTCCAAGATATACAAATCCCCCTATATCAAGCCTTGCAAGAGAGGTGCCGGCTACAATGGCTCTCATGAGCACACTCCGCCCTCTTCTCCTCCTGGCACTGCTCTCCCTGACCAGCGTCCCCTCCCGCGCCGCCCTCTCCCACCCCGAGCACGAAGACATCGATTATATCGCCGAGCACCTCCCGGAAAGCGGCATGGACGCCCGCTTCCTGGCTCTCCCCTGGCCCGCGGGCCGTCTGGAGGGAGGCGGCTGGAAGACCACCCTCGAAGCTGGCTATTCCGACACCGCCACAGGCTTCCTGACCCTCGACGGTCCGCTTTTCGCCGCATCCGCGGCCTACTCGTTCCGCGACGGCTGGGCCGTGGAGGGGATGGGCTTCTACGACCGCCTGTCGGTGTCCGGCGGTCACGGCCGGGAGGTCCTGAACCCGACCTTCGTCCATCCTCCCCTCGACCTCCCGGAGAACGCCGATTTTTCGCATCCGCGGGGGGATTACAGCTACGCCGGCGCAGGGGCGGGTCTGGTCTGGCAGCGGCCGGGCTCTCGCGAGGACCGCTGGTGGACGTTCATGGCCGGCGCGCTCTGGAGCCGCCTGGAGCTCGACGGCTTCCAGGTGGACTACCAGGTGGCGACCGGCGCGAGCGCGGGAGCGCGCGGCGTCCTCGACCACAGCAGCACGAACGACTACGCCACACCCTTCGCGGGAATCGAATGGACGCGACCTCTGGGAGAGAGATTCGAGATCTCACCCCGGGCCATGGCCGTCGCGCCGCTGCCCAAGGGGGACTTCACCGGCCGGGTCACCGGTCCGGGGTTCGATCTGACCGGCCGCGGCCTGCACATCGGCGACCCCTTCGTGACCTTCGGGATGGAGGTCCTGCACCGGCCGACCGGACTGGCGGTCGACCTCGGGAGCGCCGTCTACTTCGCGGGCGCCGAGGCGATCGTCCACAAAGGCGTCAGCCGCGCGCTGACCCTGGAGGTCGGCTGGCACCGCTGAGCGGATCTCCGGGCCCATGACAAAAAAAGGGAGAGCCGTCTGTAAGAGGCTCTCCTTAAAGAGGGACTACTCGCTGCTGCTCTCCTGCCGCAAGCGGCAGGGGCCGTTTCCGGCCAGTGTTGGGGGAGCGTTCCGAGGTGTGGTGATCCGGGCTGGGTGGCTCCTCGTCTTGAAGAGAGCCTAGCCCGCCGCGGTGGGCGGCGGGCAGGGGGTGATCCCTCAATCGGTATGGGTGAAATCCCTCAGTGGGGTGGCTACGGCTGGCAGGGGGACGGCGGCGGAGCGTTCGTGTTGCTGCCGACGCGCCGGTCCATCCATTCCAGCACGGCGTCATACGCGAGCTGGGCCTGGAAGTGCAGGTTCAGGTCGTGCCCCGCTCCGGGGATGGCCACCGCCTCCGCGCAGGCATCCGCCGGATAGAAGCTCGCCTCCGTGGCGAGGCTGCCGGACTCCGAGCAGCTCGGCGCATTGCAGAACGCCAGGTCGAAGTCGCCGACGACCACGAGCACCGGAACGTGGATCCCGCTCGACAGGCCGAGAGCGGGGAGAGCCGTGTCGAGCTCGCTCGTGGTGACCGTCTCCTTGGTCTGCTCGTCGATCGCCAGGACCAGGGGATCGAAGGACGGCGCGTGATAGAAGACGGTGCGCTCGCCGGGCAGGCTGGTGAGATAGCCGTCCGGAATGCCCAGACCCGCGAATTTGGGATCGAGGCTCGCCGGATAGAGAGACGACAGGACCTCTCCCAGGACCGGAGTCACGGTGTGCGACAAACCGGTCAGCACCACGCCGTCGACGTCGCCGTAGGTGCCCGCCTCCTGGATCGAGATCACCGATCCGAGCGAGTGCCCCACGAGCGTCACCCGCTCGGCCTGGATGCGGCCGAACGAGGGCACGACCAGATCTCCGCTGCGCAGCGCCTGGACGAGCTGATGGACCACGTACCCGTTGGACTCGATGGTGACCAGCGCGGCCGGAGGACGGTCGCTCTGACCGATCCCGATCCGGTCGACGTCGAGGACCGCATAGCCCGCCGCGGTGGCGCGGCGCATGTACGAGTAGGTCTCGGGCTGGAAGGGAAAGTCCCAGTACAGATGGCTGTAGGTCGCGCCATGGAGCGCGATCTGGACCGTCTTGTGCTGGAGGCTGCCGCGGGAGCAGAGGACGCCGAACACGTTGTAGACGGTGGCGTCGCCCGGAGACAGGGTGACGGGAAACGACACCTCCTCACAGCGCAGCCCTCCCTCCGCCGCCCAGGCGGGGGACGGAACGAGCGCGGCGGCGGCCAGGGCGCAGAGCAGTCCCACGGCGAGCCGTGGGAGCCAGGGGAAGGCGCGGATCTGAAAGCTTGGACGGGATCTCATGGTTGTTCTCCTTGCGGGCTTGGAGCCCAATTCGCTGGCTCAAATGAAACACTGCCGTGGATTCTCTCACTCCGCCACCGTGAATCCACAAGGCAGCGGAAGCGCGTAAGATGAGCGAGCCGCGGCGGGCTGTCTTTTCCGAGACCCGCGGCAAGGAGAGCGACGATGGAGCAGACTTGTGACATCCCCCGTGTGGCACCACATCAGTTCCCCGATCCGCAGCTCGACACCGCCCCGACCCCGGGAGAGCAGACGGCCGTGCTGGCCGGCGGCTGCTTCTGGTGCGTCGAGGCCGTGATCAAGGAGCTCGACGGCGTGCTCGCGGTCCGCTCGGGCTATGCGGGCGGCACGGCCGGGACGGCCGATTACGAGACGGTGTGCTCGGGCATGACGGATCACGCGGAAGCCATCGAGGTGCGTTTCGATCCCTCCCGGGTGAGCTACGGGCAGCTGCTCAAGGTGTTCTTCTCGGTCGCCCACGACCCCACCCAGCTCAACCGCCAGGGCGCCGACCGGGGCCGGCAGTACCGCTCGGCCGTCTTCACCACGAACGAGGAGCAGGCGCGGGTGGCCGAGGCCTACATCCGGCAGCTCGACGCAGCCAACATCTTCGGCGCGCCGATCGTGACCCAGGTGGCCCCGCTGGAGGCGTTCTACGAGGCCGAGGCGTACCACCAGGACTACGCGGCGCGGAACCCCCGGCAACCGTACGTCGCCTTCACAGCGGCACCGAAAGTCGAGAAGCTCCGCAAGAATTTCGCCGACCGCCTGAAGAGCCCCCTCCCCTGACCCCTCCCCCGCGTAGCGGGAGAGGGGAACCAAGCCCTGAAAGGGCGAGCTCCGGGCGGGCGGAGCTTGTCGCGGAGGAACACGCGCAGCTCATCGGCCTGGGACGAGTAGAACATCGTATGGACGCCGCGGATCATGCCCCGCAGGCTATGCCACCGGCTCCGGAGAGGTCAACGCGAGCGCATTTTGGGAGAGAATCTTCCCCGGTCCAAAGAGGAGGAAGGCATGAGGCAGATGCGCAGTCAGCGGCTGATGTGGAAGCGGGCGTGGCTCGGAGCCCTGGTCTTGAGCCTGGCGATCCCGCTCGGAGCCCAGGCTCCCGCCGAAACCAAGGAGACCTACGGCAAGCGCGCCCAGGCGCAGGTCGAATCCAACCTGCGCCTGCGGCCGAACACCCGGCGCGCCCGGAACGTGATCCTGTTCGTAGGCGACGGCATGGGGGTGACCACGATCACCGCGGCCCGCATCCTCGCCGGCCAGCTCACGACTCCCAACCAGGGCGGGGAAGAGAACCTCCTGAGCTTCGAGAGGTTTCCCTACCTGGCCCATTCCAAGACCTACCAGGTCAACCAGCAGGTCCCGGACTCCGCGCCGACCATGACCTCGCTCATCACCGGCTACAAGGCGCGCGACGGCATGCTCTCGGTCGATCCGTTCAAGGTGCGGCGCAACGACGACTTCGCGCTGTCCGCCAAGCCGGAGAACCAGCTGCAGTCCCTGCTCGAGAAGGCCGAGAGCCGGGGGCTGTGGACCGGGGTGGTCTCCACGGCCCGCCTCACCCATGCCACGCCCGGGGCGTGCTACGCCCACACCTCCCACCGCGACGCCGAGTCCGCGGCCGATCTCGCCCGGCTCGCCGAAGAGGCCCACCGCGATCCCGGAGGTCTCGAAGACATCGCGGCGCAGCTGATCGACTTCCACGTCCGCCCAACGACCATGAACGGCAAGCCCAGCCCGAGTCTGGAGGTGGCTCTCGGGGGCGGGCGGACCAAGTTCATGCTCACCAGCCAGACCGATCCCGAAGACCCGAAGGCGAAAGGGGAGCAGCCGAAGCGCGATCTGGTGAAGGAATGGAAGGACCGGGGGGGCGCCTACGTCACGAACCGGCAGGAATTCGCGGCGCTGCAACCCGCGACGACCGGTCCGGTCCTCGGCCTCTTCGAGCCGAGTCACATGGAGTACGAGCTCGACCGCGCGAGCAAGCCGGAGCCCGACGAGCCCTCGCTGGCCGAAATGACGACGACGGCCATCCGGATCCTCCAGCGTGGGCCGAAAGGTTTCTTCCTGATGGTCGAGGCAGGGAGGATCGATCACGCCCACCACGCGGGAAACGCCAAGCGCGCCCTCTACGACACCCTGGCGCTGTCGCAGGCCGTGGCGGCCGCCCAGAAGCTCGTGGGGGACGACACGCTGATCCTCGTCACCGCCGACCACAGCCACGTCTTCACGATGAGCGGCTACCCGACGCGGGGCAACCCGATCCTCGGTCTGGTCGTCGGCAACAACGAGGCCGGCGAGCCGGAGACGAAGCCGGCTCTCGCCCTGGACGGCAAGCCGTACACGACCCTCGGCTACGCCAACGGTCCAGGGTCCATCTGCACCTGCCGCGACGACGAGCAGGGCAAGCCGAGCTGCGACTGTCCGCCCCGCGCCGATCTCTCCGGAGTCGATACGACGGCAAACAACTTCAAGCAGCAGTCCCTCGTCCCCACGGGCGCCGAGACCCACGGAGGCGAGGACGTAGCCATCTACGCCCGCGGCCCCTGGGCCCACCTCGTCCAGGGAACGCTGGAGGAGAACGCGGTCTACTGGGTGATGGCGAAGGCGCTGGGGTGGTGGTAGGGGACAGGGTCCCGTCAAGTCATCGTAGCGGGTGCCTCCGCCCGCCCATCCCTCACCCCCCGTCCCCCTCTCCCACCCGCACTCACTCCCACCCGGGAGAGGGGGCGCCACCGCCCAAGACATTGAAAAAGCGAGCGTTGGGGGTTCCCCCTCTCCCGGAGGGTGGGAGTGCGGGTGGGAGAGGGGGCCAGGGGGTGAGGGTCTTTGGGCGGGGGAAAACTCCGCCTCCGCCCGACTTTTGACGGGACCCTGGCGGGGATGCGCCGCCCCTACTGCACGGCCGTCACGAAGGTGGCGGACCTCACGTGCTCGCCCTGGGGGAGCTCGGCATCTACATTCCAGAGGACACGGGCGCCGGAGGGCAAGCCGGCGAGAGCGGACTCCGGCACCAGGAGCTGCGGCTCCCGGAGATCGTCGCCGCTGGCGATGACCCGCAGGTCGTCCTCGGTGCTGACCTTGACGTCATAGGTGGCGCCCGGGGTCTCCGGGGCCGACCAGCGGAGGAGGAACTGGTTGCGGGGCAGGGACTGTCCCTCTTCCACGAGCGAATGGACGGTGGCCTCCTGGCCGCGGTAGGTGCCCACGTCGGAGTGCTGGGCCCACTCCACGCCGACCACGGCGAGCGCCAGGACGGCCGCGGCGGCGAGGCCCCAGTTGCGCAGGCGCTGGGCGGCGGTGAAACGGTGGGCGGCAGGGATCACGTTGACGGCGCCTTCCGGCCGTTGAAGAGCAACAGCCAGGCGCCAGTCCTCGGCGCAGGCGGGGCAGACCGCCGTGTGCTCGACGATCTGGCGGATCTCTCCCGGCGGCAGCTCGCCGCGGACTGCTTCCCAGACCTTCTCGGGTGGCGGACAGGCCGCGGGTGCCGGCGCGGGCTGCGACAGGGACCCGAAGGCCCGGCGCAGCTTGGCCAGCTCTCCCTCTTCCCTCTTCATCGAACGACTCCTTTCCCATCAAGGCACCCGCGCAGGTCCGCCATACCGCGGTAGACGAGGTTCTCTGCCTTCTTCGTGCTCCAGGCCATCAGCCGGCCGACCTCGGGGACGCTGTGACCTTGCAGGTTGAGCGTCACCGCGAGGCGCCGCGGCTTGACCAGTCTCCCGAGACAATCCTGAATGGCCCTCCCCACTTCCCGGGACGCCGTAGCGCGTTCCGGGTCAGGAGTGTCAGACGCCGGGTCGTATCTGGTCTCGGAGCTCTCGTCCTCCAGGGGAACCTCCTGTCGCCTGCGCAGGCGCCGGATTTCATCAATGACGGCGCTGTAGGCGGCCTTCCTCAGATAGAACGAGGAGAATTCCGCGTTCCCCTCACGCTTGCGGTAGATCTCCACCACGCGCATGAGGGCGACCTGGATGATGTCTTCGGAGCGGTCCGACATCCACCGGGGGCAGGTCTGGGCAACGGCGCGCTTCAAGTCGTCGCGCAGGGCGGAGAGATCGAGCTCGCCCGGAAGGGGCGTCATGGTTCCGGAGGATGAAGGTTTCTGGGTATCGGGAGTCACCTTGGGACCTCGCCTGGCATTTATAGCTCAAATGGCCGCTGGCCTGCGCTCACTCCGCCCGCAAGACGACGAGCGGATCGACCCGGATGGCCCGGCGGGCGGGGAGGAGGCTCG
>DASPXX010000216.1:0-2904 GCA_035637095.1 Thermoanaerobaculia bacterium | reverse complement strand
GAGCGCCTCCTCGCCTCCCTGCGGGCCGGGGGATAAAAGAAAAACCCGGGCTGCGTGAGCCCGGGTCTCCTCTTTCTGCCGGATGGGCAGAAGGGCACGTCAGAGCATCAGATCAAAATCTCAAGTAAGTAGACCCCCTCCAACAGAACCACGAAAAAACATCAGAACCAAGTCCGCTCCAGGGCTGACCTGCGAGCGCAGACTAGCGGGTCGCGGCTCAAAGGTCATCACTCAGGCCCTAAAACTTCCTCAAAAAACCTCAAAACCAGCTAGAATCCCCCGACGTATACAGACACCGAGCCTGAGCTTTCGCTGATGAACGTGGATCCGATCCTCTGCCTCTGCCCCCCCCTGCTCTGCATGGCCGCGGGGCCTCGCAGTCTCTGAGCCGTATGGAGAGAGCCGAGTTGTTGCCGTTGCCCGGAGAGAGGCGGCTCTACGAGTTCGGGGAATTCCGGGTGGACCCCGTCCGCCGCCGTCTCCTGCGCGACGGAGAGCCCGTCGCGGTCACCTCGAAGGCCTTTTCCCTTCTCGTCATCCTGCTCGAGCGGCGCGGACAGGTGGTGGACAAGGAAGAGCTCTTCCGGCTGGTCTGGCCGGACACCTACGTCACCGAGGCCAACCTCACCCAGAACGTCTCGTCTCTGCGCAAGGCGCTCGGCGAGCGGGCCGGGGACAGGCGGTACATCGTGACGGTTCCCGGCCGCGGATATTGCTTCGCGGCCGAGGTCATGGAGGTCCCCTCCGACGCGTCGGGAGCGTTCCCGATTCCGCGTCTGGAGGACCTGCGCCCGGTCCGCGCCGAGCCGGCCGAGGCGCTGGAGACGGACGGGGAGAGCTGGGCGGCTCCGGAGGCTTCGGCGGCTCCAGTGACTCCGGTGGCTCCGGGGGCGCTGCCGCGGCGTCTGCGCCGGCCGGGAATCGCCCTGCTGGGCGCCGCCGCGCTTCTCGCTCTGGGAGCCCTCTCCCTGCTGCTGGTGTCCCCGGGGGGTTTGTCCCGGCCGCGGTCGCAGCCGGCGGCTCCGGTCGCCGCCAATCTCCGCCCGTCCGTGGCCGTCCTGGGATTCAGGAACGCCGGAAATCCGAAGACCGCCCAGGAGACCGCCTGGCTCGGCGTCGCCCTTTCAGAGATGTTGAGCACCGAGCTGTCCGCCGGCGGGCAGGCGCGCCTGATCCCCGGCGAGAACGTGACGCAGGCCCGGCAGTCGCTCGCGATCCCCTCCACCAGCGACCTGCGGCGACCGGACCTGGCACAGCTGCGGGCACGGCTGCACACCATCCTCGGCGCCGACCTGGTGGTCGCCGGCTCGTACGTGGTCCTCGACCTTCCAGGGGGCCGCCGCCAGATCCGCCTCGATCTGCGGGCGATGCGTCTCCCCGACGGGACGGAGGTGGCTGCGCTCTCCGAGGCGGGAGGAGAGTCCGAGCTGTTCGAGATCGTGTCCCGGGCGGGAGCGCGGCTGCGGCAGGCCCTGGGGTTGGAGCCGCTGTCTCCCGGCCAGGTCCAGGCCGTTCAGGCCCTCCATCCTGCGGTTCCGGAAGCGGCGCGCCTGACCGCCGAGGGGGTGGCACGCCTGCGTGCCTACGACCCGATGAAGGCGCGCGACCTCCTGGTGCGGGCGGCGGCGATCGAGCCGGGGTCGGCCACCATCCACTCGTTCCTGGCGCGGGCCTGGTACGACGTCGGCGACGACGTCCGGTCGCTGCAGGAGGCGCGCCGGGCACGCGAGCTCTCCGGCTCTCTGCCCCGCCAGGAGCGGCTGGCGATCGAAGCGCGTTTCTATGCGGCCGGCAAGCAGTGGCTGCAGGCCGCCGAGGTCTACCGCTCCCTCTGGACCTTCTTCCCCGACGACATCGATCATGGCCTGCAGCTCTCCACGGCTCTGATCAACGCCGGCCAGTGCGCCGAAGCGCTCAAGGTCCTGGCGGCGTTGCAGCAGCTGCCCGCCGGGCGGGACGACCCCCGGATCGATCTGGAAGAGTCGCGCGCGGCGTACCGGCTCTCCGATCTGTCCACCCAGGCGCGGGCGGCCGCATCCGCGGAGGCCAAGGCGCGGCGCTTGGGGGAGAGGCTGGCGCTGGCCAGGGCGCTCGTGATGCAGGGTATGGCGCTGGTGGATATGGGAAAGCCGCAGGACGCCGTTCCCCGGTTTCGCGAGGCGGAGAGGCTCGCCCGTGTCGTCGGGCATCCGTGGACTGCCGGCATGGCTCTGTCCAACCTGGGCCTGGCGCTCCAGGCGCTCGGCGAATTCGACGAGGCCGAGCTCCGGCATGAGCAGTCGCTCGCCATCGCCCGCCAGCTCGGCGCGGGAATCGGTATCGCCTCCCAGCTCCGGGCCCTGGCCCGGCTGCATCAGGACCGGGGAGATCTCGCCGAGGCCCTGCATCTCCTGGATGAGGCGCAAGGCGCCTACGTCGGGATCGGCGACCGGCTGATGGAGGGCACGGTCCGGGCAGGGATGGCGCAGATCCTCCTCCAGCAGGGCGAGACCGGCGCGGCGCAGCGGAGCGCCGAGGAGGCGGTGACGGCGGCCCGGGAAGTCGGCAACCGCGGCGAGGAGGCGCGAGCCCTCGAAGCGCTCGCTTCGATCCTCACCTGGCAGGGGGAGATCGCCGGTTCCCGCCGCCATCTGGATGCGGCGCTCCATCTCCTGATGCGGTCCAGACACCCTGTGCTCGCCGTCACCACCCTGGTCGCGTCCTCCGAGGTGCTGGCCCGGCAAGGGGACATGGATCTGGCGCGGCGGAGGATCGAGCAGGCGATCGTGGTGAATCAGAGGGCCGGCGACAAGCGGGCCTCCGCGCTGCTGTTCGGCGCGCGCTCGCGGCTCGCCTTGCGCATGGGGAACGTGGCCGAGGCCCGGACGATGGACGAGGCACTCCTGCTCCTGTCGCGCCAGACGG
>DASPXX010000215.1:0-14346 GCA_035637095.1 Thermoanaerobaculia bacterium | reverse complement strand
GAATCGTCGGTCTTCATCTCGCCCAGCGTGTCGATGGAGCAGGGCTTGAGCGGAGGCGGGAAGGTCGGCGCGTAGACGTCGCCTCCGTTCCTGTCGAAGCGGTTGTTGCGGCGCGTCGTGCAGTTGACGATCCGCGGACCGGGATCGATGATCAGTTGCTGGCGCGCTTCGGAGGCGGTGATGTCGGCGTTGCGGCGGGGGTGCTCCGAAGAGTAGCCGTGCTCGCCGTTGAGCTGCTCGAACTCATACCAGGAAGCTTTCTTGTTCGCCACGTAGACCCGCCACTGGATGTCGGTCAGAAAGCCCTGGTTGCCGCCGCCGGAGATGGGATCGCCGAGCTTGAGAGGGCGCCCCTCCGGGCTCTCGCCGTCATAGACGTAGATCTGGAACCGCGCCGCCTGGCGCTTGATCCGTCCTTCGCCGTCCTTGAAGGCTTTGACCGTCAGCTCGGAGGTCCCGTCGGGAGAGAACAACGGATTTCCCTGCGCGTCGCAGGCGATGGGGAGCGCCGCCGGCGCCTCGGGCGAGATGCAGAATTCCTCGGGGCTGTTGCCGAGGCGGGCGATTCCGATGCCGGGATGAATTTTATAGATCGTAGGCATGGCGTCCTCAGGTCAGTCGAGAAAGTTCAACGACACGCCTTCGAGGCGCAGGAGCTCGTTCTCTTCGCAGTAATCCGCACCGATCACGACCAGAGTGACCTGGAGCGACGTGGCACCGTTGTCGAGGAGCCGCCGGGCGGTCCCGGTGACGTTGATCCGGTGGTTGCGCGGCGTGTTCTGGCTGCGCGGCCGCAGGTCGTATTTGCGCGGCCGGCTGGGCGGCAGGTCGCAGTGGCCCGGTCCGCCGATGCACGGTCCGTGGCCGAAGACCGCGAGGTACCCAGCGTAGTTGTCGTGCTCGATCGAGGTCTCCGCGTTGGCGTCCGGCAGGTTCAGGAAGACGCGGATGAAGCACGAGCGCGGCAGTTGCGGCACACGAAGGAGGCGCACCTCGGCCTGGCGGAACGAGCGCACGGTCTCCGGAACCTCGATCGGCCGCGACACGAAACGGCCCACCGGCGCGCCGAGTCCGACCGGAATGACACAGGTGCTCCGGACGTATTCGTAACCGAAGCGGGAAATCTCCAGCGTGTCGTGGATGGTGTAGCTCCACGGCGTCAGCACGGAATCGAGGTCGGCCGGCAGCGAATGGGGGTTCATCTGCTGCCACTCCCACCACAGGCGGTCGACGTTGACATGGATCGGCCAGAAGACCGGATCGTACGACGCGGTCAGATTGCTGAACATGTCGCCGAACTGCGGCTGGGAGTACATGTCATCGCGCGTGTGGAAGCGGCGGCCGGACACGCGCACGCCGCGGTTGCGGTTGCCTTGGAGATCCGTCTGGAAGTCCTGCGCCGCGTTCGACTCGTCCGGTTTGTAGTCCGGGTTCATGCCGCCGGTCCAGATGTGCATGGTGTTGTGCGGGTTCTGATCAATGAAACCGAACGAGTCGTTGTACAGGCTGCCGCCGCCGAAGTCGCGGAAGCTCCGGAGCGAAAGGATCTCCGCGATGTCCTCGGGCTTCGGGTAGTGGTAATGGATCACCTTGTTGATCGTCGACGGCTTGCCGTTGGCCTGGTACTGGCCGGGATAGCGCAGCGGATACCAGAGAGAGTTGCCGGCCAGGAGCGCATCGATGAAGCGGTTGCGGTGGGCGCCGACGGTGTACTCGACGCCGATCAGCTTCTTCACCTCGTCGAAGAATTCGGTCAGCCGGGCGTAGCGCTTTCCGGTCATGTTGTCCAGGAGGATGCGGGCCTCCTCGGCGGGCAAGGGCGGCGTCGCATTTTCGAGGTCCTCGATCGTGCGCGGCGTGAGATACCCCTGGAGAGCCTTCGGAATGATCCAGCCCCGCTCCGGGTGGCGCGGGCAATACTGCGGCATGATCCAATCCCAATACGGCAGGGTGATTCCCGGGACGCGGTCCTGGAGCGCCTGCTCGACCTCGTAGAGATAGATCCGGTGCCAGGGGAGGAACCGCTCCCAGCCGTGCTGGCAGTGGTTCTGATGGATCTGGGCGAGATTGTTGTAGCTCCGCCAGTCCTCGGGCCACTTGTTGAGCCGGTACAGCTCGCGGAAGGCGTAGCGCAGCTTTTCGAGCTGCGTCTCGGAGAGGCAGTCGAGGTTCATCCGCTGCTGGACCTCGCCGTGCCGCTCGGCGTACTCGTCGGCCCCTGTCACCGCCGTGTGCGTCGCCCGCGCGATGTCCTGCGCGTTCTCCGGCCGGATCTCTTCGAGCACCGGCGGCTGCATCTCGCCCGGAGCGTCGAACGAGGTGATCGCGCGCCCCTCGTCCGGCAGGCCGTCGTCGATCCATTCGGAGATCATGCGGACGTCTTCCTCGTTCACCGGCTGGCCGCCCCAGGGGAGACGGGGGAAGCGGGAGCCGTCGAAGGGTGGCTCGCCGCGCAGGCCCTGGACGAGCCCTGAGGCCGCGCCCCGCCCGGGGCAGGTCGAGCTTCCGTTCTTGTCGCCGGCGGCGGAGCCTCCGCCACAGCAGCAGGAGCGCGCGGCGCTCTCCGGGGGCGCGATCAGGCGCACGCCCTGGAGCCGGAATTCCTTCAGCTCCTCCAGGGGGAGGTGCCAGAACCGGCCCACTCCTTCATAGTCCGCCGGGCTCCCGCCGGCGGCTGCGTCGAGGATCTCTCGGACGCGGTCATATCCCGTGGTGCGGCTTGCTTCGGCCATGTTGATTCGCTCCTCATGAGAATGAGCGTGCTCGGCGCGCACCGGCACTCCTCTCCGCTCCACCGCGGCCGGGAGACCGAGACGGCGGCGGCGGCGAGGATTGCCATGCCCGTAAAAACAAACGGTTTCTGATCGAGATGGAACTTGCCCGCATAGATCGCGACGGCGGCCGCGAGCGCCAGGACCGCCGGCCCGAACGCCCGGCGGCGCAGGGCCTGGACCGCGATCCCACCCGCCGAGAGGGCGAGGCAGGCCACGGTGAGAGGCGCGAGCCACCGGCCATAGACGGAGGTCACAGACCACGCGAGGGTGACGGACGAGCCCAGGAAACCCGCATAGGCGAGGAGGCACAGCGGGCACTTCGGCGCCAGCGCCAGGACGAGCGAAGAGATGAGCAGCAGTCGGTCCCGGCCCCCAGGGCTCCGGCGATCACCAGCCATGCGGTCCCCCTTCCGCGAGTGAGAGGAAGCGGAACCATCCTAGCGCAACAGGTGTGCCAGGGGTATGCCCCCGGAGCGACGGTCCCGAGACTGTGTCGGCCGGCGCGCCGACGTGTCGGCCCGACACGTCGGCGTCAGGATTCTTGGGCGAGGCTCATTGGAAGTAGCCGCTCACGTCCAGGACGAGGTGAACCGTCCCGGCCCCACCGACGAAAGCCTGGGCCGCCAGGTCCCCCCCGCCGTCCGTGGCGAGCCCCACGATCGCGTTGTTGCTGCGCGCCTGTCCTGTAGAGAAGGTGATCATGCTGGTTTGCGGCCAGGGGAGATCGGCCGGCCAGAGAGAGACATAGCCGGACCCGCTCGGAGATACGACTGTGAGGTTCAGAACGACAGCCTGGGCCGTGGGCGGCACCCCACAGAGCCCTGCCACCGGGACCGACCGGGGGACGCCTGAAACGAGGGCTGAGGAAGGCCGTGTATCGAGAACCCGGCAGGGCAGCAGAGTGTAGAAATCGAGGCCCGCCAGACTGGAGACCGCGGTCGCTTCACTGGCCGAGGCAATGGTTGCGAAGTCGGCCGTCGCATTGGCGGAGAAGCTCAGGGTTGTTCCTGCGGCTGCCGTGTTTACGCTCACGGTCACGGAAATCTCCGCGGTCGCACCCGGCTGGAGATTGTCCAGGGTCCATCGGTTCGTGGTACCGACGTCGGGTGCGGGAGAAGCCGAGACGAAGCTTGTCCGTGCGTCGAATTGCGCGGTCACCTGAAGGTTGCGCGCGATTCCCTGTCCGTAATTCGTGACAGAAAGCTCATAGGTCACAGTACCGCCGGCTGTCACCGGGTCTGCGGTGTCGGTGGCTGCCAACAGGAGAGCCGGGGCGAGGATAGTCACGGTCCAGGTAGCGCTCACGCTGCCACTTTGGGCCGTCACGGTCGCTGTGCCCGGCCGGATAGCCTGGAACTTGCCTGCTCCCTGGGACTCCAACACGCTGGAGTCGGAGGATGACCACTGGGCCACACTGTTGAACGTGGTGTACGGGCTGACGTAGCCGTTCGCGAAGGACGCCTTGGCCGTAAGCGAGGGGATATCTCCGGGGTTGGCCCGCTCGGGCCCCGTGATCACGATCGCCAGCAGGGCGGGCGGAGCCGGAGGGGCTCCTGGCGGGATTTTCCAGGCGTTCCCGAGAGCTCCGCCATAAGCCCCGAGATCCACTCCCCCCTGCCCGACACCGCGGGCAGGGGAATTGGAGGCCAGCCGGTAGTCACCGCCGGAAGCATTGACGAACCGCGGATCCGCCTCCCAGATCGTGCTCTCGTCCAGGATGTAGTTGGCGCTGCCGTACAACCAGCCCGAGGTATTCTGCCAATGCATCAGGTGATGGATCGAGAGAGTCGCATTGCCGCTTCCATTGATTCCGCGATCGTTTCCTTGCAGGATCGCGTTGTAGATCACCAAGGAAATGGTCCCGGACGTTTCATATCCCTTGCTGTTCCCCACCAATGTGTCTTGTGTCAATTGGACTGCTCCCGGAATCGATGAGGCCCTCAACCCGCTGCCATTGCCGATGAACAGATTGTTGCGGGTGATGAGAGATCCGGCCTTGTCGAGGTCGACCCCCTCTTGGGCGATGTTCCGGAACAGATTGTTTTCGAGGATCACCTGGAGAGAGGGATTGCTGCCGCCGAGCAGCCCGAACGCCTGGTTGAGAAAGTTGTTGTTGCGGAGCGTCAGCGTGCCGGCTGAGGTACCGCTGCGGAGTAGGATCCCTGCGTAGCCGGAGAAGACGGTCCCTTCGATCAGGAGATTTTGAGCATTCGTGATCCTCACACCATAGGTGGTTCCGGGCGCGATGATCCGGCAATTCCGCAGCCGCACGTTGCTCGACCCGGTGATGTGGAGCGGCTCGGAGGTGCCGTTCGTTCGGAACGTGAATCCTTCGATCACCACGTCGCTCATGTTCACGACGAATTGCCCGACCTCCAGGATGGTCTGGTCGGCTCCGGCCTCCGAGACCAGGATCGTCCCTGGGTCGAGGCTCCCGAGGTTCACACCCAGATAGGTGCCCGGTTTGACGAGGATCATGTCGCCCGCCAGGGAGAACACAGCCGCATTGTTGAGGGCTGCCGAGGTCGCCACGATCCACAGGCGGCCTGACCCGGGAGGCGCTTGGAAAGCGGTGAAATCCTGGCCCGGCAGATCCTCCGTCAGGTCCGCAAAGTCGATGGAAGGGGGAGAGAAGGTGTA
This sequence comes from Thermoanaerobaculia bacterium, assembly GCA_035637095.1. Classification (GTDB taxonomy): domain Bacteria; phylum Acidobacteriota; class Thermoanaerobaculia; order Multivoradales; family UBA5704; genus UBA5704. Next base: position 8,932 of record DASPXX010000215.1, on the reverse strand, counting down.
GCCGTTCGCTCCCGGCGTCATCGTGCCCGATGTCCCATAGGGGACGGCCGCCGTGTACGTGCCGTCGGCCGCGGTCACCACGGAACCGGGCAGACCATTCAACCAGGCTCCCGCGAGCCCGGAGCTGCCGTAGGTCACCCGGCCTGAGATTGTCACCATCCGGCGCACCGCCAGGTAGTTCTCCTCGACAAGGTCCATTCCCACTTCCGAATAGGTCTTCGAGTCCGGTGAGAAGACATAGCCAGGAGCGGAAGGAACGACGGTCCCTGACCAGTGGAAGGGCACGATCGCCGAGTAGTTGCCGCTGTCGTCGGTGACCGGATCACCGGAAAGGCCGGTCATGGTGACCCCGGGGAGCCCAGCGCCGTCGAGAGTCACCCGCCCCGAGAGGGTGTAGGTCTTGGCCGTCCCGAAGTAGTCTTGCCCGGAGAGTCCGGCCGTGATGGCGGAATATGTACGGCTGGAAGGCGAAAAGCTGAACCCCGCCAAGACGGGGCGGACCGTCCCCGACCAGCCCGTGCCGACATACTCTGAATACTCGCCGTTCTCATCGGTCCACCTCACCGAAGGCAGGCCGGTCATCCGGACTCCTTCGAGCGGAGCGCCGTCGGGTGTGGTGATCCGCCCGGAGATGACCGGTGGAGGAGCTATGGACAGCGACACCGCCCGGGTGATCGTCTGCGGAGTGGTCCCCGAGGTATGGACCTCGATCGTGGCGCCGTAGGTCCCGGCGGCGAGCCCGTTCGCCGAAGAGGTCACCGTCGCTGTGAAGCTGGTGCTCTGCCCGGCACCGAGAGAGCCCGAAGTGCGCGAGAGGCTCAGCCAACCCGCCGCCGAGGCCGGCGTATAGGAGACGGAGATCGAATAGCCGATCGTCGAAGAGGCGGAGTTCGTCAGGCCATAGTTTCGGCTGGCCGGCGCGAACGGCCCCCCCACGGTCCCGGCGATCTCGAATGCAGAATCCGGGGCGACACTGAGCCCGCCCGGGTTGTTGCACTGGACACTGACGGTCCAGCTCAGCGTGGTGAGCGTGCTCCCATTCGTATGGCGCAAGACGACCGATGCTGTGCCCGGCTGGAAATTGGCCCAGAACCAGTAGTCGAGGAAGCCCGAGCCCGCAGGGTAGCTCACGTCGGTACCTTTGGGGTTGTTCAGGTCCGCGTCCGCATAGAGCGGCACGGCCACCGAGTTGGCGAGAACCTGGACATGCCCGCTCGCGGGGAAGGTGAAGCTGTTCGGCTGGATCTGGATATGGCCCGTGGGGACGAACAGCCAGGTGTGGTCCATGACGAGCCGATAGTGCACCTCCCCGACCTCCCGCCAATCAGAAGGAGAAGGAGTGTAGGTGCAGGAGTCGCTTGCGGCTGCTCTGGAGGCAAAGGCCCCCAGAAGGAGCAGCATCCACCCGAAAGCTCTGCTTTTCATCGGTGTCCTCTCGTTCTCGTCCAAGGCAAATGCGCCTTGCGAGTATCCTTGTCCGCAAACGCGACGAACCGCGGCCAAGGGGAGCACCATGGAGTCACCGGGAGATCTTTGACCCCGTTTCCGTCGAAATATCGCGTTTGACATCGGACGCCCGTCGATGGAGCGTTCAGGCTCTGGAGGGAAACCGGTTCGGCCGGGAGGCTCCTCGCCCTTCCGGGCGAACCGGAGTACACGGGCGCTAACGCCGGCCCGGCCTATGGAGGGTCAAGGCATACTCAGCGTCATCGCCGTTCAGGCTCTCGACTTCGAGGAAGTAGCGGCCCGCCGCGAGAGCGCGGGTGAGGCGCAGCGACCCTTCTGCGCCCTCTCCCCGCAGGACTGCCATCACAAGGCCCTCGCTGTTTCGCAGCACGAGCTGGACGGCCCCGTCCGAGACGGCTTCGACCGTGAGGACACCAACGGCGGAGCCCGGCGGCTTCTTGCCGCCGAGATCGTCATCCCACGGGTCGACCTCGTCGATAATGGGATCGTCTTCTGCCGAACCCGCCGCCTGAAAGGTGGTCGAGCGCAGCTCGAAGGCTGGAGGGCTCTGGCCGGGATCGAGGGCCGTGACTTCGACGACAATGGTGGTCATCTCCTGGGCCCAGGCCGGCGGCAATGCGAACATGGAAACGAGGGCCAGTGCGGCGACGACGTTGACCGGACGATGGAGGCGAAAGTGTTGAGAAGACATGGTTCTCCCTCTCGAGGCGAGCCGGGGGCTCGCACGATGGACCAGGTTGTTTCGGGTTTCCGCGCCGTCCGGGGTACGCCCCCAGGCGGGCTCTTCAGTCGGCCGGCTGACGTTCGAGGCCGGGTGATCAGCCCTCTCGTTGGCCTCTACCGTTCCCTAACGACGGGTCGGGCTGAAGTGGCGGGGTGGGGCCGATGAGCCGCCGGGAACGACCGAAAGACGCCTGGGTCACTGAGGAGGAGCTCGTGGAAGGGACGGACGACAGCTTCGGCACGCATGAGGCGCCCGGGCCGTTCACCCGTTTCGTACAGGAATGGGAGCCGGGCCGCGAGCCCGATCCCGCCTTGGCCGCGGCGATGTGGTCGGCGTTCGCTGGGATCGTCCGCCAGGAGCTGCGCCGCCGGTCGCTGGCCCAGGCGTCCCCGCAGTGGCTGGGGATCTACGGCTTCCGCGGCTGGTGGGATGCGGCCGGCCGGGGTGGGCCGTTCGAGGATCTCCTGGCCGACGCCTACCGCTATGTCTTCGTCGAGCGCTTCGCGGCGTTGAAGGCGCAGACGCTTGCCAAGGCCAACATCGAGGGCGTGGTCCTCGCCTCGGTCCGCCATTTCCTGCACGACCGCCAGCGGTTGCACGACCGTCTCGGCGCCCGTCTGTTCGAAGTGCTGTCCGTCGCGGTGCGTCGCGCCGTGGCGCACGGGGATCTCACAGTCGCGGCCGGCTCCGAAAAAATCGGAAGCTCCACGGTCCTGGCGATCGGCGAGCGGGCATCGTCCACCGACCCGGCCGGACCGGAGAGGCTCGCCGCGATCGTCCGGCGGTGGAATGACGAGCTGCTTCCCGATCTGGTGACGGCGTCTCGGGCGGACAAGCGCCGCCTCATCGACGAGCTCGCGAGACGTCTCGCCGGGCTGGAGCTCGCGGGGATCGCGGCCTTCCGCTTCGGGGACCTGATCACACCGCTCAAAGCGGACGTGCGCCAGCGCTGGGCAGCACTCCTCGCACCTGCGGAGGAGGAGCCGCCGGACGACGAGGACGCGCGTGGCTTTCGTCGCCTGCGGCGCAGCTTCGAGCCGACCCCCGAGACCCAGTTGATCGCGGCGGACCGGTTCGCCAAGCTGATCGACTGTGCCGATCGCGCCATCGAAGCGAGCCCGGGCTCCGAGCGCACCCGTGACTATCTGCGCCGGGTTCTCCTGTTCCTGCGTGCTTTTGCGACCGACGAAGACGAGGGTCCGGCGGAGGAGGGAGGCGGAGGAGACGAGGATCGGCTACCCTCTTTTCGTCGTCTGGCGGAGCATCTCAAGATCCCGCGGGAGCGCTTCAGAGAGCTGATGGACACCTTGAAGAGCTTCCTGGAGCGATGCCGCGAGCGGTTGGACGGCGAGCTCGTCCGCCTGCGTGCGGATTCCCGGCGGGGAGAGGAGGTACGGTCATGACCGACGAGACCATGCCATCGGGCCTCTGGCAGGAGACCCGGCGAGCGGCGGAAGCCTGGGAGCAGGCGCGCGGCCCTCGAGAGGGCGAGCCGACCGGCCCCGGCCCGACCGTCGCCGGTCAGGTGCTGATCCTCCAGGAGCTTGGCGAGCCACGCCTGGCCTGGGCGGTGCTGCGGGAGGCGGCGGAGAGCGAGCGTCGACTGCTGGTGGCGGCCGACATCAATCCGCTGGTGGGCTCCGGCGATGTCGCAGCCATCGGCTCCGGGGGTGCCTCGCTCACCCTGCGCTGCCGCTTCGCGGTCTGGGTGAACGAGCGAGACCTCGGCGCGACCACGCTCCTGGCAACCCTGCCGCCGGAGGTGCTGTCGCGCGCCGACTCCCGGTACCAGGAGATCGCGGCGGGGCGGCCGGTCGGCACCTTCAGCGAGCAGGAGACCGAAGAAGACCCGGAGTACCAGGACTGGCTCGAAGACGTCGTACGGCCGGCCGTCGGCAAGCTCGAAGCGCGCGCCGCCGCGGGCGCTCCCAGCCCGGTCCCGGCGCTTCCTTTTCCTACCCGGCGCCCGGCGGAGCCTGGACCATCCCGGCGCGGGGCCTGGATGCGCTGGGCGGCCGTCCTGGCCTTCGTGGGGCTCGGCGCCGCCAGCGGCGTCCTGTGGTGGTGGCAGGCGCGGGAGATCGCCGGCTTGCGGGCCGCGGCCGAGGCGAGCGAGGCGGCGCACCGCGAGGCGATCGCCGAGCTGGAAGCCCGCCGCGCGGCTCTCGAAGCGCAGTACCAGGCGCGGCTCCGGGAGGCCGGCGCGGACCGGGCGCGGCTCGAGGCCGAGCACCGGGCACGGCTGCAGGAGCTCGAGGCGCAGCTCGAGAAGCTGCGGCAGGCGACCGACGTCAAGAACCCGCAGCTCGCGTCCCTCGATCCCGCCGCAACCCAACGCGGGCCGAAGCGGATCGAGATCGGCCCGGAGGTCAGTCACCTGGTGCTGCTACTCCCGGTGGACGATCCAGCCGGGACGGAGTTCCAGGTCGAGGTCGACGAACAGCCCTCGGGCAAGCAGGTCTTCGTCCAGAAGGGGCTCCAGGCGGCGGTCATCGGCGAGGTGAGTCTCGGCCTTCCCGCCGCGCTGGTGCCGCCCGGCGACTATCGCCTGCGCCTGTTCCGCAAGCAGGGTGCGACGCTTCGTCTGGTCCGCGAGCACCTGATCACGATCGCCGAGGCACCCAGGCGCCGGCCGCCGCGCTGGTAGTCCAGCGATGCGTTCCCTCTGTTTCATTGTTCTTTGCCTCCTGACTCCGGCTGTTGCCGCCTCCGCGGACTTCGGCGGCATCATCCTGGATGAGGTCGCGCCTGGCTCGGAGATCGAGAAAGCAGGCCTCCGGCCCGGGGACGTGCTGCTGAGCTGGGAACGGTTGGCTTCGCCTCCTGCGAACCGGGAGCCGGCGCAGGGCGTTTTCGAGACTCCCTTCGACTGGATGTGGCTCGAGGTCGAGCAGGTGCACCGGGGTCCTGTGGTCCTGCGTGGAGAGAGAAACGGTGCGCCGAGCGCTTGGCGCGTCGCTGTGGGCGAGTGGAACGTCCACTTCAACTCCGAGCCGCGTGGGCGGTCGAGAACGCGCCCGATCCTCGATCCTCGGGAGGCCGCGCTCTACCAGCAGGGACAGATCCTGGTCCGGCGGCGCAGGGTGAGCGAAGGGACTGCTATCTGGCGGCGGCTGGCCGAGCAGATCCCGCCTCAGCGGGGCGATCCCGTGCGGTGCTGGGTGCTGCTGCGCGTCGGCGAGATCTGGGGCGAGGTCGGCAAATGGCGGCGAGCTCACGAGGCTTTCGTCGAGGCGGCGAGCTGGGCCCGGGAGGACCGGACGCGGATCTTTCTCTGGGAGGCCCGCGGCAAGAGCCTGGAATATCAGGGCCGTTTCCGCGAGGCAGAGGAGAGTTATCGAGCCGGGCTCGCGATACGGCAGGCGGTGGAGCCCGACAGCCTCGGCCTCGCTCGAAGCCTGCATCAGATCGCCTCCCAGGATTTGAATCTGGGCAACCTGGATCGAGCCAAAGAGGGGTTCGATCAGGTGCTCGCCCTCCGCGCCCGATGGGCTCCGGGGAGCTTTCTCGAAGCGGACAGCCTGCATTCGCAGGGTCTCGTTGCGCTCGAACGCTCCGATCTCGAGAGTGCGGAAAACTTCATGAAGCGATCGGTGGCGATTCAGGAGCGGCTGGCTCCTGACAGCTTCTGGATGGCTTTCAAGTTGGAGGCGCTCGGAGACGTCTACGCGCAGCGCGGCGATCTGGACGTGGCGGCACACCACTTCGAGGAAGCTCTGGAGATCCGGCAGCGGCTGGTGCCTGACGGTGAGTCCGTGGCGACAGCGCTCGTCCGGCTCGGCCGCTTGAAGCTCGATCAAGGGAAGTGGCAGGAAGGGCGCGACCGCTTCGAAAGGGCACTGGCCATTCTCCAACGGGTCTTCCCGCGACATCCCATGGTCGCCGTGATTCTCAACAGCCTGGGAGACGCGGCTCTGGCCGCTGGCGAGCTCGGTCGCGCCGAGATCTGGTATCGACGTGCTCTCCTCTTCTTCGCATCTGTCGCTCCGCAGCGTCCCTACATCGCGCAGAGCTGGAATGGCCTCGCCGAGGTGGAAACCCGGCGTGGGAACTGGAAGGGTGCGTGGGCCGACCATCAGAAAGCTCTCACGGTCTATCGGCGCGTGGGCTCGGGAACCGATGGCGAAGCCCGTGCTCTGGCCGGCCTGGGACGCATCGCCTGGCACACGGGAGACCTGGAACAAGCCTCCAGACGCCTCCACGAGGCGATCCGCGCCCTCGAAGCGCAAGTAGGGAGGCTCGGTGGATCGGAGGACGTGAAAGCAGATTTCCGCTCTCTCCGGCGCGGGATCTACTTCGACGCCGCTGCGGTCGAGCTGGAGCGGGGCCGGAACGAAGAGGCTTTCGACATCCAGGAATCCGGTCGCGCTCAGGGCTTTCTCAGCCTGCTCGCAGCTCGCGATCTCAATGTGTCCGACGGGATTCCGGCAGAGCTCGAGGAGGAACGGCGGCGGGTGGGCCGCCGGTTCCGCCAGGCCCTCTCCTCCTTGAGCTCGATTTCGACCTCGAATGAGCAGGGCTCTGCGGAGGCCTGGCGTGAGCTTCCGATCCTGCGCGAGCAGCTGGACTCGATCTCGCAACGGATCCGCAAAGTGTCTCCTCACCCGACCGCCTTGCATTTCCCGCAGCCGTTGCGGGCAGCCGAGGTCGCTCGCAAGCTCGACCCTGGAATGAAGGTCCTCGCCTATCAGGCCGGCGAGACGGCAACGCAGGTCTTTGTGCTCTCCGCGGATGGCCGCGTCGCCGCTTCGAGCCTCCCGGGAGGGACCGGCGAGCTCGAACGAGAGCTCGCACGCTTTCGTGCTGCCCAGGAAAATGGGATCCCTGGCGGCGATCAGGCCGTTCTCTCCTCACTCCGCCAGCTCTACCATTTCGTGTTGCAACCGGTCGAGCCCCTCCTCGAAGGGGCTGATCGACTGCTGATCCTGCCCGATGGCCCTCTCCATGCCGTGCCCTGGGCAGCTTTGGTTCGCGAGCGCGCACCCCAAGATGCGCCCATGGGACGGAGCTGGCAGTTCTTTGTGGAATGGAAGCCCTTCACCGTGGCTCTCTCGGCAACCGTCTGGGCCGAGCTGATGTCCTCACGCGAGAGGCGCACCTCCGCCGCGCAAGCAGAATCGGTCGCTCTCGGCAGCCCGGTTTTTCCGATCGCTGCCTTCGGCGATCCTGTCCCCCACCTTGCTCAGCTCGATGCCGAGCCGCCTCCGCTCGCACAAGCACGGCTGGCGGGAGCGCTGCGCCGGGGTCTGCCTCTTTCTCCCCTGCCCTTCTCGCGCCGCGAGGTCGAGAGCATTGCGCATCTCTTTCCCGGCCAGGTTGCCACCTTCCTCGGCGCAGAGGCCACGGAGGAACACGCCAAGAATCTCCCCAGGGGTACGCGAATCGTTCATTTTGCGACCCACGGCTTCGTCGACGAGCGCCTTCCCATGAGCTCGGGCCTCGTGCTCACGATGCCTGACCACGTCGACGAAAATGCAGAGGACGGCTTCCTGCAGGTCTGGGAGATCTTCGAGCGAGTGCGTTTGGATGCCGATCTCGTCGTTCTTTCCGCATGTGACAGCGGAAGGGGCAAGGAGGTCGGCGGAGAAGGGCTGCTCAGCCTGACCCGCGCCTTCCAGTTTGCGGGCGCGAGAGCGGTGGTGGCGTCGCTCTGGCAGGTATCCGATGAGGGCTCGGCGGATCTCATGGCGCGTTTTTATCGCCACCTCAAGAACGGAGAAGCGACCGCGGACGCTCTGCGGGGAGCTCAGCTCGAGAGGATCGCTGAGATCGGCGCAACGGACCTCGCGAAGGACCTTGTCTGGGCTGCGTTCGAGGTCTTCGGTGACTGGCAATGAGGCAATTGATGCTCGATAAGACTTCCAATTCTGCTATTGTTCTCTTACCGATGTCTGATACCAAAGGTGAGGTGACCCAGCTGCTCCTGGCCTGGAGCGAAGGGGATGCCGCGGCGCTGGACCGGCTCATGCCTCTGGTCTTCGAAGAGCTGCGCCGGATCGCGCGGCGCTACTTCGAAGGAGAGGATCCCCGGCACACGCTCCAGCCCACGGCTCTGGTGCATGAGGTATATCTGCGGCTGGTGGACCGTCGCAAGGTGCAGTGGCGCAACCAGGCGCACTTTTTCGGCTTCGCCGCCCAGTTGATGCGGATGATCCTCGTGGACTACGCCCGTGGCCGCCAGAGGAACAAGCGTGGCCAGGGCCGCCGGCCCTTGTCGATCGAGGCGCTGCTCGATCTGCCCGAGCGGCGGGACCTCGAAGTCCTTCTCGTCGACGAGGCGCTGAAGGCGTTGGCGCGCGAGGACGAGCGGCAGGCGCGGATCGTCGAGATGCGGTTTTTCGCCGGCCTCAACAATGAGGAGATCGGCGAGATCCTCGGAATTTCCGCCTCCACGGTCAAGCGCGAGTGGGCGACGGCGAAGCTGTTCCTTCTCCGCGAGCTCTCTCAGGGTTGAGGAGGCCTTCTTGAGCCATCGGGAACGCTGGCCGGAGGTCAAGTCTCTGCTCGAGCAGGCGCTCGAGGTGCCTGCGGAGGAGCGTGCGACATGGCTCGCCCGCCTCGGTGCGGAGCCTGCGCTGGTTGCCGAGGTCGAGGAGCTCCTCGCGCTCGAAGACCAGGCCGGGGGGTTCATCGACGAGCCCGTTTTCTCCTTCCGGCAGCCCGCGCCCGAGCCCGAAGCGGGGCGCCGGCTGGGGCCCTGGCGGCTCCTGCGCCCCCTCGGCAAGGGAGGGATGGGCACCG
>DASPXX010000214.1:0-18125 GCA_035637095.1 Thermoanaerobaculia bacterium | reverse complement strand
GGATCTTGCGCTGCAACCGAAGGCTGCGCGCCAGGGTCCGGTCATACCAGGTCCCCACGACCGGCTCTCCCGTGAGCAGGGCATGGGCACTGTGCACTCCCGGCCACTCCTCGACCCGAGCCACCAGATTCTCCTTGACCCGTTCGAGAGGATGTAGGCCAGCCGGTCGATTTGGGCGGCCTCTTCGTTGCTGACCACAATGGCCTGGTAACGGCGGGCCCACTCTCGGCTGGCACCTAATCCGAACCGAGGAAGCGGAACGCGGTCCTGGCCGTGGCGTTCCCCCAAACGAGCCATCTGGCTCGAGAGCCAGGTGGTCGGGCCCGGGAGGAGAGGTCATGCTCCTCTCGGGCCGAACGACTGGGCCCGAGAGACGAGCCACCGGGCCCGGGAGGAGAGGGCCCCCGTCTCGGGAGACCGGTGATCGCGCTCGCGAGGAGATGACTCCGTCTGGGGAGACAGGCGGCCCGTCTGGGGAGGAGGAGTCATCGGTCCCGCGAGGAGATCCACCTGTCCCGCGAGCCGAACGGCCTGGCTCGCGGGCCGAATGGCCCGGCGGTCGAGAGACTCCGGGGCGGGCCAGAGACCGGCGGCGGCCAACTCAGGCAGATGGTGGGAGCCGTGCGCGAAGGGAAGCGGGCCGGCCGTGCAGGGAGTGGCCGTTGGGGATCTCGGGCGAGGGGGCGAGCCCTGCGGTCCAGGAGGTCGCCCGGGAGGGACGCGCGGCCGTCACTGGCACGTGACATGCAAGGAGACGGCGATCGTGTCGGAACGCAGTACTTAGGTTCATGAATACAGACATATTCTGAATCGGCAAAGCATTTTTAGCCTCGGAGGGACCATCCATGAGCCGTCCCGTCTCTTCCCTCGGGTCTCCGTGGCGCCTTTCGGCCGTGCTCTCTGCGGCGCTCGGCGCAATCCTCTGCGGTCTCGTGCCGTCGTCGTCGGATGCGGCCTCGCCCGCGTCCGGCACCGTGTCGCAGGCCAATCCGGTGGTGAGCTGGACGGGCGGACCGGTGGTGCCCAGCGCGGCGCAGTGCGCGGGGCCCGACGATCCCACGTGCGATCATTTCCAGCTTACGATCGTGCCTCCTCCCGGCGGTGCAGGTTTTACGGTGCGCATCACGCTGACGCCGGTCGATGACTGGGATCTGAACGTCTATGATCCCAGCGGCTCGGGGGAGGGGAGCTCGGGCAACCCGCCGGGGATCCCGGAGGTCGTGGTGCTCGCCAATCCCGTGGCGGGCGTCCACACGGTGAGCGGCGCCCCCTTTGCCGTGGGAGCGCCCTACAGCGCCACCGCGGTCTTCGAGCTGGGCGCACCGCCTCCGCCCCCGCCCCCGCCAGGCAGCCAGGGGATCGGTTTGTTCCAGTACGACCCGCCGTCGGCCATCGGGGGCAGCGCCGGCGAGCCCTCGATCGGCGTCGGTCGGATGGGTGCGCAGCACATCCCGAACGCGGCGATGTACATCGCCGGCCTGGAGGTGCTGCGGGTGACCCGCGACGAGTGTCTGTCGGACAGCCGCCAGGAGACCGATGACTGGGTGGACAAGACGGCGCCGAACAACGGCCTCGCCACCCTCGATCCGATCCTGGCCGTCGATTACCGGACCGGCCGCACCTTCGCTTCACAGCTCTCGGCGAAGTGCAGCCTGATGTCCTTTTCCGACGACGACGGGGAGAGCTGGACCCCGAGCCAGGGCTGCGGCGTCAATGCCGGTGTGGATCATCAGACGGTCGGCTCCGGTCCCTTCCCGGCGAGCGATCCGATCGGCGGTATCGGCTATCCCAACGCGACCTATTACTGCTCGCAGGATGCGGCGATCGCCCAGTGCGCCCTCTCCCGGGACGGTGGGGTGACCTTCGGTCCGGCGGTGCCAATTTACAACGCCACCCAGTGCGGAGGCATCCACGGCCACGTCAAGATCGGGCCGGACGGCACGGTCTACGTCCCCAACAAGAGCTGCCAGGGGCTCCAGGGGGTCGCGGTGTCGACGAATTCAGGCGTGACCTGGACCGTCCGGACCGTGCCGGGCAGCGCCTCCGGCGAGACCGATCCGCACCTGGACATCGGGCCGGACAACAAGGTCTACTTCGCCTTCTCCGCCGGCTCCACCCGGGTCGCGACGTCGACGGACGACGGCCAGACCTGGAGCACGCCGATCGACCTCGGAGCGGCGTTCGGGATCGCCAACAGCGTCTTCCCCGAGGTGGTGGCCGGGGACACGGGCCGCGCCGCCGTGGCCTTCCTCGGCACTCCGTCGACCGGCCCGGTCTACGGCACCGATACGACCCTGCCCGTCGAGTGGCATCTCTATGTGGCCACCACCTACAACGGAGGGCAGACCTGGACCACGGTCGATGCCACGCCCCACGACCCGGTGCAGCGCGGCGCCGTCTGCACCCAGGGGACCACCTGCTCCGAGGGGCGCAACCTCCTCGACTTCAATGACATTACGATCGACGACGAGGGCCGCGTCCTGGTCGCCTATGCGGACGGCTGCGTGGGCGCGTGCGCGGGAGGCGGTCCGCAGAGCGGTACGGCGCTCGCCCGCATCGCCGGCCAGGTGGGCGGCAAGCGCCTCCTCACGGCGTTCGACAACCAGCCCCCGGGCAAGGTCGGCGTCAACGCCACCGCGGTCAACGACGACGTGGTGATCGAATGGTTCGCGGCCGACGACCTCGGCACGCCGGTCACCGGCTACGTGATCGAGCGCTCGGCGGACGGCACCAACTTCACCCAGGTCAGTACCGTCTCTGCCACGACCTTCCGCGCTGTCGATTCGCCGGTGCCGCCGCCTTCGCAGCAGGGGTATTTCTATCGCGTGCACGCGGTCAGCGCCGCCGGCCAGGGGAGCCTGTGTCCGGCGGTGCCGGTGGGCATCCCGCCCGTCATCATCCCCGGGGATCCCTGCCAGGCTCCGGGCGTGCAGGTGGCGACAGACCCCGCGGGCGATCAGACCGGCGCTCCCGGCAACGGCGGCCTCGACCTCAAGGATGCGTTCATCGCCGAGCCCTGGCATTCGGAGGAGCCCGACAACGACGAGCTGGAGATCCGCATCCGCACCCACGAGAGCCTCGATCCGGTGCCGCCGCCGAACGGCTTCTGGTATGTCTACCTGACCTATCGCGGGGTCAAGTACTACGCGGCGATGACGACGGGAAACACGCCGATCCCGTCGTTCGAGTACGGCCGCGTGGACTTGAACCCGACGACCGGGATCAACGACCAGACCTCGCTCGGGACGATCGACGGCAGTGTCAGCGGCGACACGATCCTGATACGTCTCCCGCGCAGCTTGTTGACGCAGCCGGTGACGATCGGCGGCCCGGCGCAGCCGGCGCCGGTCGAGGGGAACGTCTTCACCACCGTCAGTGGCGAGACGCGCCTCCTGGTCGGCGGCGGCGGCACGGGTGTGATCGCGGTGATCGACAGCTCGACGCCCAGCGACTACACGGTCCGCACCAACCAGGCCTGCTCGCCCAACCTGGCGCCGATCGCGCGGCTCACGGCCCTGCCGCTGGCCGGTACCGCGCCGCTGACGGTGGAGCTCAACGGCTCGGCCTCCTCCGATCCGGACGCGGGGGACGGAGTCGTCGAGTACACCTTCGACTTCGGCGACGGCAGTGCGCCGGTCCCCCAGAGCTCGCCGGAGATCGAGCACACCTATACGGAGGTGGGCAATTATCACGCCTTCCTGACGGTGAAGGACAGCCGCGGCACCGCGAGCGTCAACACCGCGGATGTGGTCATCCAGGTCTTGCCGGATGGTGATTTCTACACGACCCTGCCCTGCCGGCTGCTCGATACGCGCAAGCAGCAGGACGGCGCCGCGCCGGTCCCGAACGGTACCGACCGGATTCTCGACGTCGTCGGGGTGACCCGCTGCGGCGTCTCACCGCTCGCCACCACCATCGTGGTCAACGTCACGGTCACCCAGACGACCGGCAGCGGCTATCTGCAGGTGTATCCGGCAGACCTCGCCCAGCCGCCGGCCACCAGCACTCTCAACTTCTCCGCCAACATGACACGCTCGAACAACGCCATCGTGAGGTTGTCGGGTGACGGCCGGATCAAGCTGCGGCCGTTCATCCCTCCCGCGGGCACGGTCCACCTGGTGGTGGACGTCGTGGGCTTCTTCATCACTCCTTGAGGGTGGGTTGAGGGAAGATCGGGCGGGGAGCGCGAAGCTCCCCGCCCGGAGGGATGAGAACCAGTACAGCGAGCAGTCAGCGCCTCTCTCAGGACAGCAACGACACCCGTGTATTATAGCATATATCAAGGAGTACTGCGTTCCACTAGAAGCTGGTCGACAGGCTGAGAATCCAGTAGCGCGTCTCGAGCGGGGGCGCGAAGATGTCCGGCAGCGGGTTTTCCAGATAGTAGCCCTTGTTCCAGTGGTGCTCGGCCTTGAGCACGAGGTCGGGGTGGAAGGCGTAATTGACCCCGAGCACCTTGTCGTTGTCAGCTTCGTTGTCGTACGAGACATCTCTGACGGCGAGGTTTGCCATGTCCACCTGGCCGTTGACGGTAATCTTCTCGGTGGCTGCGTACCCCAGCTGGACGTAGGTCGTCTCCCAGGCCCACTTTCCCTCGTCCCAGTAGGAATATTCGGCGTTCGCGGCGAGCCGGCCGAGCTTCCCCGCCAGGGAGAGATGGTAGACCGACCACGTCACGTAGGGATTCGAGGACCGGCGCGTGTCCTGGACCGCGAAGCGCATCCCACCGGCGCCGATCCGGAGGCCGGGGACCGGCGTCTGGAGCCAGAGCTCGATGCCGCGAGAATTCCTGACCTTGTTCATGAAGAACTCGGTATCCGAGCCGACGAAGTCGAAGTTGCCGTAGTAGACGTCGCCGTCGAGGCCCCAGGAGCCCCAGGGATCGAAGGTGTGGGAGAGGACGACGCCGTCGACCGTTTCGCTGTTGAACGAGCCCTCGCCGTAGAAGTCGAGGGACGGCCGGAAGAAGGGAAGGAGGGTCCCCACGTCCCGAACCTCGTTGTAGATTCCGAAGGGGATCTGGACCCGGCCGACCCTGATGTCGCTGTCGCCGAAGCGGTGTTGGTAGAAGAGCCAGTCGAGCTCCACGTCGTCGCGGTACGCCATGAGCGGGCTCTCGCCGAGCCGCTCGTGGCTGAGCTGCACGACGAACGAATCCTCCTCCGTCAGATCGGCCCGGATCTGCAGCGCTGCCGATCGATAATCCGCCGTGCCATCCTTCGTGATCCCGATCATCTGGTGACCGTTGCTCTGGGCATAGGCCTGGCTGAGATACCCGTGAATGGTGATCTTGGGCTCCGTGTCCTCGGCATCGGCCGATTCCGCGGATGGCGACGAGGGTGGATCCGCCTCCTGAGCACCGGTCCTCCCGGTTGCCAGGAGAGCCAGCAGGCCGCCGAGCAGCAGCAGGAGCTTGAGATCTCGCATGTTTCCTCCCCGTGGCCGGCCGAGGCACGCCGTGCCTGAAGTCGTGGACCGCTCTTGTTCAGATCTTGAGATTGTGAGAGTGCAAGAGGAGTGCCGTGAGCCGAGAGGCTCGTGCCGGAGGGAAGCTCCTCGCCCGGCTGTCCAGGTTTCGGATCGGCGTCCGGTTCCTGGCCGGGGGATTAGACTCTCCCGGTGTCCACGCCTCTCCGCTGGTCGCGCCGCTTCGCCTGGGAATCCGGAACCAACCGCCTGGCCCGGGCGCGGGAGGAGCGGATGGCGAGGGGGCTGCCGACGGTCGATCTGACGGAGACGAATCCGACGCAGGTCGGTCTCGCCTATCCGGAGGGAGAGCTGGCCGAGCTCCTCCGCCGCGCCGCGGGTCCGGCCTATGAGCCGCACCCGCGCGGCCTCCCCGCGGCCCGCGAGGCGCTCGCCGCCGTCCTCTCGACACCGGAGGACCCGGTCTCGGCCGACGACCTCGTTCTCACGGCTTCGACGAGCGAGGCCTGGTCATACCTGTTCAAGCTCTTCGGCGATCCCGGGGACGAGGTGCTGACGACGGCGCCCTCGTATCCGCTGCTCGACAGCCTGGCGGCGTTGGAGGGGCTCGCGCTCTCCCAGGTCCATCTCGCGCCCGGCCGGCGCTTCGCCCTGGACCCGGAGATGGTGGAGCTCCTCCTGACTCCCCGCACCTGCCTCCTCGCCCTGATCCATCCGGGAAATCCGACCGGCGCCTTCCTCTCGCCGGGCGAGCAGTCCGCCGCGGCCGCGCTGTGCGCCTCGCGGGGGCTGCCGCTGGTCTCGGACGAAGTGTTCGCCGACTACCTTCTGGAACCCTCATCCCCTGACCACCGAGCCGGTCCGGCGGCTGCCTCTGGAGAGGCCCTGGCGTTTTCTCTCGGCGGCCTTTCCAAGAGCGCCGGTCTGCCCTCCTGGAAGCTGGGTTGGATCCGCATCGGCGGTCCCGCCGGTCTCCGCCGGCAGGCGCGCGCCGCCCTGGAGCTGATCGCCGACAGCTACCTCTCGGTGGCGACGCCGGTCCAGCGGGCGCTTCCCGGCATCCTGGAGCTCGCGCCGGGCATCCGGTCCGCGATTCTCGGCCGGCTCCAGGGCAACCTCGCCGTGCTCCGCGCGGCGCTGGCCGGCCGGCCGGAGATCGAGCTGATCGAGCCCGCGGGCGGCTGGTCGGCGGTGCTCCGGGTCTCCGATCCGCGCCCGGACGAGGAGATCGCGCTGGAGCTCCTCGACGCCGGCGTGCTCGTCCACCCCGGCTATCTCTTCGACTTCGCGACCGACGATTTCCTGGTCCTCTCGCTCCTTCCCGAGCCCGGGCTGTTCGCGGAGGGGGTCCGCCGGCTCTGCGCGGTACTACAATGTCCGGCTTCCAAGGAGTGATGCGTGGCAACCTGGCCGAAGATCGCGAATCCGACCTCCGCTCTGCGCGCGGCGAGCTTCCCCGAGCTGTTCGAGGGGGCGGCGTGCGCCTTTCCCGAAGAGCCGGCGGTGATCTCCGCCGGCGGGGAGGTCTGGAGCTACCGGTGGCTGGATGAAGCGTCCAACCGGCTGGCCCGGCGGCTGCGGGCTCTCGGCGTCGGACCGGAGGTTGCGGTGGGTCTCTGCATGGAGCGCCGCCCGGAGCTGATCCTGGGCGTCGTCGCCATCCTCAAGGCCGGAGGCGTCTACCTTCCCTTGAACCCCGCCCATCCCGACGAGCGCCTGCTCTTCCAGATCGAGGACGCCGGCGCGCAGGTCGTGCTCGTCCATGCCGGCACCCGCGAACGGCTTCCGGGGCATCCCCGGCTGGAGGTGGACCCCGCGGCCTGCGAGGGAGACGGCAGTCCCCTGGGGGTGGAGGTGCCGGCCGCGAGCCTGTGCTACGTCATCTACACCTCGGGGTCGACCGGCGTACCGAAAGGGGTGGGCGTCCCGCACGGAGAGGTGATGCTCCATTCCACGGTGATCGCAGAGGACGACGGGCTCGGCCCCGGCGAACGGGTGGTGCAGTTCTCCTCGCTCTCCTTCGACGTGTCGCTGGAGCAGATGCTCCCCACCCTGATCTCGGGAGCGGCCGTGGTGCTGCGCGGGGAGGATCTGGCCGACCCGGGAAACCTCCTCTCCGGCTTCGCCCGGCTGGGGATCACCAGCGCCAACCTGCCGACCGCGTACTGGCACCAGGCGGTCCAGGGGTGGCCGGCGGAGGCGAGCCCCCTCCCCTTGCGCCTGCGCGTCCAGTGCGTCGGCGGCGAGGCCATGCTGCCCGAGGCGGCGCGGCGCTGGGTTGCGTTGGCCGGCCCACTGGGGCTCGGCGGCGTGCGCCTGATCAATGGCTACGGCCCCACCGAGACGGTGGTCACGGCCACGCGCTACACGGTCGACTCCGTCCCGCCGGGAGCCTCCTCGGTCCCGATCGGCCGGACCCTGCCCTACCGCACCGGGTATGTGCTCGATCAGGATGGCGCTCGGCAGCCGGCGGGCGACCTGGGGGAGCTGTGCCTGGGCGGAATCCTGGCGCGGGGTTATGTGAACCGGCCCGATCTGACCGCCGAGCGCTTCGTGCCGAATCCGTTCAGCGAGGAGCCGGGAGCGCGGATGTACCGCACGGGCGACCTGGTCCGCGAGCTGCCGGACGGCAATCTGGATTATGCCGGCCGCATCGACCGGCAGGTGAAGGTGCGGGGCTTCCGCATCGAGCCGGGCGAGATCGAGGCCGTGCTCTCCGCTCATCCCGCGGTGCGGGGCTGCGCCGTCGTGGCAAGGCAGGACACCCCCGGAGAGACGCAGCTGGTGGCCTACGTGGTGCCGGGTGCGGGCCTCACCGCGGGCGCGGTCAGGGAGTTTCTGCGGGCGAAGCTGCCGGACTACATGGTGCCCGGAGCGACCATGTTTCTCGACGCCCTGCCGTTGACTCCCAACGGCAAGGTGGACAGGAAGGCCCTGCCGCGGCCGGACCGGGTCCTCGTGCCGGGGGAGGGCTTCGTGCCGCCCCGCGACGAGGTCGAGCTGCAGCTGGCGCGGATCTGGGAGGAGCTCCTGGACGTCCGGCCGGTCGGCGTCCACGACGACTTCTTCACCCTGGGAGGTCACTCCCTGCTGGCCACCCGGGTGATCGCGCGCCTGCGCGATCTCCTTCAGGTGGAGCTCGCGTTTTCCACGCTGTTCGAACGCCCGACCGTGGCCGCGCTCGCCCGGGCCATCCGGGAAGAACAGCGCGCGGCACGCCTGCCGGCTCTCACGCCCGGCTTGGGTGGCGAGCGCCCACCCCTCTCGTTCGACCAGCAGCGCCTCTGGTTCCTGGAGCGGCTCGATCCGGGCACGGCAGTGTTCAACATCCCCGCTCCTTACCGCGTGCGCGGTCCGCTGCGCATCGCGGCTCTTACGAGGGCTCTCGCCGGGATCGTGCGCCGGCACGCGGTGCTGCGCACCACGATCGCCGAGACGGACAGCGAGCCGTTCCAGCTCATCCATCCACCGTCGTCACCGCAGCTGCCGCTCGTCGACCTTTCCGCGCTTCCGGCGGAGCGCCGGGAGCGCGCTGCGGACCGGGTCATCGCCCGCGAAAGCCGCAGACCCTTCGACTCCGAGCGGGGACCCCTCGTCCGCTTCCTGCTGCTGCGCTGCGAGGCCGGCGACCACCGGTTCCTGGCCGTCTTCCACCACCTCGTCGCCGACGGTGGCTCGCTGACCCTCTTCGAGAAGGAGCTGGTGGCGCTCTATGCGGACTTCTCCGCCGGGCGCCCGCCGCGGCTCCCGACTCTGCCCGTGCAGTACGCCGACTATGCGGCCTGGCAACGCCGGTGCCTCACCGGCGATCGCCTCGCGGAGCAGATGTCGTTCTGGCGCGAGCGCCTGGCCGCGCCTCTCCCCGCGCTGCCGCTGCCCACGGACCGGCCACGGCCCGCGGTCCCCACCTTGCGCGGCGCCGTGCTCTATACCACCCTGCCCGCAGAGCTGACGGCTGCGGTCCGCGAGCTGGCGCGCCGCGAGGGCTCGACCCTCTACGTCACCCTGCTCGCGGCGTTCCTGGGCCTGCTGCACCGCGCCACGGGAGCGCGCGACCTGTTGCTCGGCACTCCGATTGCGCACCGCGACCACTCCCAGGTCGAGAGCTTGATCGGCATGTTCGTCAACACGCTCGTCATCCGCGCCGGCGCGGCGCCCGCCGCGAGCTTCCGCGCCCATCTGGGGCACGTCCGCGAGCGGGTGCTGGAAGCCTTCTCCCACCAGGACGTCCCTTTCGAGCGGCTGGTCGAGGAGCTGCAGCCGGAGCGCGGCCCGCACGACACGCCGTTTTTCCAGCTCATGTTTGCCTTGCACAATGAGATCCCCTCGTTGCAGGCAGGGGATCTGGAGCTGCACCCCATCCGGCCGGACAACGGCACGGCGCAGTTCGAGCTGACGCTCAACGTGTTCGACAGCGGACGCGATCTGGTGACCCTCGTCGAATACCGGACCGAGCTCTTCGACGGACCGACGATCGAGCGGATGCTCGCCGCCTTCCAGTCGCTCCTCGCGGCGGCGGTTGGCGATCCCGATCTGCCTCTCTCCGCGCTTCCCCTCCAAGGGTGGCCGGCCGCGGCCCCGCAGCCGGCCGCAGAGGCCGTGTCCCGGGAGCCATCACCGGCACAACCCTCGATCGAGGAAGCCGATGCTGCGCGCGAAGCCAGGCTCGTCATCCTGCGGGGCCGGCTCGACGAGGCACAGCGGGAGCTGCTGCGGCAGAGGCTGCGTCGGCGGCGATGAGGGCCGGCGGCCTCTGGAGGATCTCCTCGATGACGAGCTCCTCGACCCGTTTGGCCAGAGCGGCGACCGTGCGCTCCTCGTAGACGCTGCGCAGTGGGATCTCCAGGTCGAACGCCTCGCGCAGACGCCGCATCACCTGGAGCAGCAGGAGCGAGTGCCCGCCGAGCTCGAAGAAGCCGTCGTAGACGCTCAACCGTTCGAGCCCCAGGGCCTCGCACCAGATCTCCGCGATGACCTCCTCGACCTCGTTGCGCGGCGCCAGGTAGCGCCGGTCCGAGCCCGGGCGGACCGCGTCCGGCGCCGGCAGCGCCCGGCGGTCGATCTTGCCGGTCGGCGTCCGCGGCAGGACGGCGAGGAGCACGAACGCCGCGGGCACCATCCAGGCGGGCAGACGGCTCTCCAGGAAGGCGCGGAGGTCCGCGGCTTCCAGCTTCCTGCCGGGGGCCGGCACCACGTAGGCGACCAGCTGCAGGTCGCCCTGCCGCGGGCCTTGTGGGAAGTCATTGCGGGCGACCACCGCGCACTCCGCGACCTCGGGGATGGCCACCAGCACGGACTCGATCTCTCCCGGCTCGACGCGGAAGCCGCGGATCTTGACCTGGTGGTCCACCCGGCCGGCGAACTCCAGCTCGCCGCCGGCCCGGCGGCGCGCCAGGTCGCCGGTGCGATAGAGCCGGGCCCCGGCCATCCCGGAGAACGGGTCGGGGACGAACCGCTCGGCGGTCAGGTCCGGCCGGGCGAGATAGCCGCGCGCCACCCCGAGCCCGCCGAGGAAGAGCTCGCCGGGGACTCCCACCGGCACCGGTTGCCCGGCGCGGTCGAGCAGATGCGCCTGGACGCCCGCGAGCGGCCGGCCCATCGGAACCTCGCGCCAGCTCTCCGCGGCGAGAGCCGGCGGCAGCTCGGCCGCCGTGGCCACCACCGTGGCCTCGGTGGGGCCGTAGGTGTTGAACAGCCGCACCGGCGGTCTCCGCGAATCCATGCGGCGCAGCCAGGCGGCCACCCGCTCCGGCAGCGGCCGCTCGCCGCCCAGGATCACCAGCCGCACCGCCGCGGGCAGGCCGCGCCCGGCGAGCTCGGGGCTCGCCACCAGCTCGTGCCAGAAGGCGGTCGGCAGGTCGAGCAGCGTGATCCCCTGCTCCTCGCAACCGCCGAGAAAGCCGGAGAGCGTGGCGGCCATTTCATCCGTGCGCAGCACCAGCGTTGCGCCGGCGGTGAGGCAGGGATAGATCTCTTCCACGCTGGCGTCGAACCCGATGGAGGCGAGCTGCAGGACGCGGTCCTGCGGGCCGATCGCGTAGAGCCCGCGCGCCGCGGCCACGAAGGCGGAGAGCGCGCCGTGGGAGACCACCACGCCCTTGGGCCTGCCCGTCGAGCCTGAGGTGTAGATCACATAGGCGGCCTGCTCAAGAGCCGGCGCTGGCAGGGCACGGCCCATGGGGGCCCGGTCCTCATCCACCAGGAGGACCTCTCCAGTCCAGGAGATCCTTCGGGCGAGTGAGCGGTCGCTCACCAGGACGGCGGGAGCCAGGTCGGTGAGGATCCAGGCCAGGCGCTCCGCCGGAAACGCCGGATCGAGCGGCGCGTAGACGCCGCCGGCGCGCAGCACGCCGAGCAGCGCGGCGATCAGCTCGGGAGAGCGCTCGAGGAACACGGCGACCGGGACCTCGGGGCCGACGCCCGCGGCGCGCAGCCGCTCGGCGATGGCGCGCGAGAGGCGGTCGAGCTCGCCATAGGTCACGCTTCGATCTCCGTGGCGCAGCGCCTCGGCCGCGGGGGTGTGCGCAGCCTGGGCCGCGAACAGCGCGGGAACCGCTTCGCCGTCCAGGGCTCCGTCGACCGGCGCATTCCAGGTCAGCACCTCGCTCTGCTCGGCGAGGGACAGCAACGGCAGCTCGGACAGAGGGATGCCTGGATCCGCCACGACACCCTGCAACAGGGTCCCTATCTGGGTGAGCAGCCGGCGGGCCGTCGCGGCCTCGAACAGCAGGGCGTTGTACTCCAGCGAGGCCCGCAGCGTGTCGCCGACCTCCTCGACGGTGAGGCCGAGATCGAGCATCGACGTGCCGAGGTCCACCTGCCAGCCCGACGCAGACAGCGGGCTCAGGATCAGCCCCGGCACCTCGATCCGCGCCGGCGGCCGCAGGTTCTGCAGCAGGAGCATCGCCTGGAAGGGACCGCGGGCGCCGCGCTCGATGCGCAGCTCGTGGAGCAGCATCTCCAGCGGCAGGTCCTGGTGCGCGAACGCCCCGAGAGCCGTCTGGACTGCCCGCGCCAGGAGGTCGCCGAAGCCCGGATCGCCGTCCAGGTCGACGCGCATCACCAACGTGTTCAGGAAGAAGCCGATCAGCTCTTCGACCTCTACGCGGGTGCGCCCGGCCACCGGCGTGCCGACCAGGATGCGGTCGTCGCCGGTCGAGCGCTTCAGGGCGGCGGTCAGACCGGCGAGCAGGACCATGAAGAGCGAGGCGCCGCGCGCGTTGCCGAAAGCGCGCAGATCCGCGGCCAGGCCGGAGGCGAAGGAGAGCTGCTCGGTCCCCAGGCGGAAGGGCTGGGGTGTCTCGCGCGGCCGGTCCGTGGGGAACCGCAGGACCGGCAACGGCGGCTCGAGCTGCCGCCGCCAGTAGCCGATCTGGGCCTCCAGCACCTCGCCTCGCAGCCAGCGGCGCTGCCAGACGGCGAAGTCCGCGTACTGGAGGCGCGGCGCGGGAAGCGGCGAGGGCTCGCCGGCCGCGAGAGCGGAGTACAGGATCCCCAGCTCGCGCAGCAGGATGCTGCCGGACCAGCCGTCCGTGGCGACGTGATGGATGGTGAGGAAGAGAGCGTGCCCGGCCGGCGCCAGATGGATCAGGGTGGCGCGCATCACCGGCCCGCGGAGGAGGTCGAACGGGAGGCCCGCATCCTCGGCCTGCAGGCGGGAGAGCTCCCGGCTCCGCCGCTCCGCCGGCAGGCCGGAGAGGTCGATCTGTGGCAGGCGGAATGACCAGCCGGTGTCGACCACCTGCACCGGCGTGCTTCCGGCAAGCTCATACCGTGTGGCGAGCGTCTGATGGCGGCGGGTGAGCTCAGCAAAGCAGGCCGCCAGGACGTCGGGCCGCAGCGCACCGTCGAGGCGCACGCCCAGCGGGATGTTGTAGGCGGCCGACTGCGGATCGAGGAGGTGGAAGAACCACATCCGCTCCTGGGAGAACGACAACGGCGCGGGACCTTCCGCGCCCCGCGGCCGGATGCTCGCCTCGGTCGCCGCCTCGGCGCGCCGCTCCCGGAGCACAGTCGCGAGCAATCCGCGCTTTTCCGCCGAGAGCGCAGCCAGCCGAGCCCGGGTGTCCTGGCTGTCCTGGTCGTCCCTTACGTCCCGGCTCAGCACCGCGGCCACCGCCGCCACCTGCGGCGCCCTGAGCAGCGAATAGTGGTCTCCCGGCAGCACGTGGACCTCGGCCCCCGCGCGCGCAAGCTCGCTCCACCCCTGGTTCGCATCCGGCGGGAGCCCGGGGATCGGGTCCGCGGCGCGGATCAGGACCAGCCGTCCTTCCCAGGTGCCTGGGCAGTAGGCGCACAGGGCGCGGTAATTGGTGACGAAAAGCGCATACAGCTCGCGGATCTGGTCCTCGCCCACCTCGGGCGGCAGCAGGGCCCGGGCCTCCACTCGCGCCAGCAGGTCATCGAGCATCAGGACCTCCGCCGGGAGAGCCAGAGGGCTGGACGCTTCGAGGCCGGCCAGCCCGCGCAGGTCGCCGAGGAACTGAGCCAGCTCGAGCCGCGGGTCCGGGACCTCCGGGGCCTGTCGCGGCGGGCTGGGATCGATCAGCGCCAAGAGCGCGACCGCGCTCCCCTGCGCCCTGAGCTGGCGCGCCATCTCGAAGGCCACGACGCCGCCCAGCGACCAGCCTCCGATCCGGTACGGCCCCGCAGGCTGGACCTCCTGCAGCGCCTGGACATAGCGCGCCGCCATGGCCTCGATCGTCCATTCGGAGGTCGTTGCGGGCAGCTCCTCGGGCGCCGGCGCCTGGAGCCCTGAGACCGAGCCGGCCAGAGCCCCGGAACGTGCCAGCGGCAGGTAGCAGAAGACGTTGCCCCCCACCGGGTGGACGAGGTAGAGCGGCGACTCCTCGGAGGCCGGTTCCGCGGCTTTTCCAAGGGGGACCACCAGCGAGCGTGGCAGGCGCACATCGCGGCGCACCAGACGCGCCATCTGCTCGACATTCGGCGCCGCCATCAGGGCGGAGACCGGCAACCGCCGGCCAAGCTGCCGCTCGATGCTCCCCATCAGGCGAACCACCAGCAGGGAGTGGCCTCCCAGGGCGAAGAAATCGTCGCGGACACCGACCGGCCGGACGTTCAGGAGCTCCTCCCAGATCCGCACCAGCTGCAGCTCCACCTCGTCGCGTGGCGGTACGAAGCCCTGCCCCGGTGCGAGGGTCCGGCCGGGGTCCGGCAGTGCCCGCCGGTCCACCTTGCCGTTGGGCGTCAGCGGCAGCGCGGCGAGGACCACGAGGGCCGCGGGCAGCATGAAATCGGGCAGCCTCTCGCGAAGCCAGGAGAAAAGGCGAGCTCTTGGATCGGTCGGATCGGAAGGATCGGTCGGATCGGTCGGATGAAGGACGACCCAGGCCACGAGGTGCGCGTCGCCGCCGTCGTCCCGCCGCGCCAGCACGACCGCCTCGCGGACCGCCGGGTGCCCCGCGAGGACCGCTTCGATCTCGCCGAGCTCGATGCGGAAGCCGCGGATCTTGACCTGGGCGTCGAGGCGGCCGAGGAAGTCGATGGCTCCGCCGGTCCGCTGGCGCACCAGGTCGCCGGTGCGGTACAAGCGCTCGCCCGGCTTCCACGGGTGCGGCACGAACCTCTCCGCGGTGAGCTCCGGCCGGCCCAGGTACCCATGCGCCAGGCCGTCGCCGCCGATGTAGAGCTCCCCGGCCACGCCCGGCGGCACCAGAGCTTGCGCGCGATCGAGCACGTAGAGCGACGTGTTGCCCAGCGGGAGCCCGATCGGCACGCTCACCGCCTCCGGCGCCACCTCCCGGATCGGGTGCCACGCCGCGAAAGTGGTGCTCTCGGTGGGGCCGTAGCCGTTGAGCAGGCGCCGCGGCGGCCGGCTCGCCAGCACCGTCCGGGCGGCGTCCGGATCGACCGCCTCGCCTCCCACCAGCAGCTCGCTCATCCCGGCGAAGGCATCCGGCACCTCCCGGGCCATCCGGGTGAACAGCGCCGAGGTCAGGAACATGGAGGTCACCCGGAGATCGCGCAGGCAGGCGGCGAAATCCGCCGGTGAGAGCACCACCTGCCGCGGGATCACGACGATGGCGGCGCCGGTGAGCAGAGCGCCCCAGATCTCGTAGGTGGCCGCGTCGAAGCTGACGTTCGCCACGTGCCCGGTGCGCTCCCCGGGTCCCAGGCGCACGTAGTTGGTCGCACGCACCAGCCGCACGACCGCGCGGTGCGGCACCGCCACGGCCTTGGGCCGGCCGGTCGAGCCCGAGGTGTAGATCGCGTAGGCCAGGCTCTCGGCCGGCACCCGCAGGTCCAGCGGACCGGCCTCCTCCCCGGCCCAGTCCGCCTGGTCCACCGGGACCAGCCGCACCTCTGCCAGCCTCGGCAGGCGCTCCCGCGTCGTCTCCTGCGCCAGGACGACGCGCGCCCCGGTCTCCGCCAGCATGAATGCCAGCCGCTCTTGCGGGTAGCTCGCGTCCAGCGGCACGTAGAAGCCGCCCGCCTTGACGATGGCGAGGGTACCCAGGATGAGCTCCGGCGAGCGCTCCATGGCGATCCCCACGGCGATCCCCGGGCCGACGCCGAGCCGCTGGAGATGGCGGGCCAGGCGGTTCGAGGCCTCGTCCAGGCGGCGGTAGCTCCAAGTCTCCTCTCCGGTCACGATGGCGGGAGCGTCCGGCAGCTCCCGGGCGAGGGCCGCGAACAGCTCGGACAGGCTCGCATCCCGCGGATAGACGCTCCGCGTGTCGTTCCACTCCCGGAGCGCCTGCTGCCCCTCTTGCGGGAGCAGCAGCGGCAGCTCCGCGACCGGCCTTGCCGGGTCGGCGACGGCGGCCGCCAGCAGGACCTCGAAGCGCGCCAGGAGGCGCTCCGCGGTGCTGCCGTCGAACAGATCCGTGTTGTGCTCCAGGCCTCCGGCGATCCCGTCCGGGCCTTCGCTCAGGATGAGCGAGAGATCGAACTTGGCGATCCGGCTCTCCACCTCCACCGGAGCGAGGACGAGCCCGGGCAGCCGGAGCGTTCCGGCGGGTGCGTTCTGCACGGCGAAGAGGACCTGGAACAAGGGAGAGCGGGAGAGATCCCGCTCGGTGACCACCACCTCGACGATCCGCTCGAAGGGCACGTCCTGATGCGCATAGGCGTCGAGCGCCGTGGCGCGCACCCGGGCCAGGAGCGTGGAGAAGGAGGGCTTTCCCGAGAGATCGGAGCGCAGGACGAGGGTGTTGACGAAGAACCCGATGAGGTCCTCGATCTCGCGGCGGTTGCGGCCGGCGATGGGGGAGCCGGTCAGCACGTCGTCCTGGCCGGCGTGGCGGCCGAGCAGCACGGCCCAGGCGGCGAGCAGGGCCATGAACGGCGTCGCCTCCTGGAGGCGGCAGAGCTCGCGGATCTCCTGCGACAGGGCAGGGGAAAGGGCGACCGGCCGCGAGGCGCCCCGGAAGGTCTGGACGGGCGGACGCGGGCGGTCCGTGGGCAGCTCGAGGACCGCCTGAGCTCCCGCGAGACGGTGCCTCCAGAACGCGAGCTGCCCCTCCAGCACATCGCCCTGCAGCCACTCGCGCTGCCAGCACGCGTAATCGGCGTACTGCACGGGAAGCTCCGGCAGCGGAGAGGGCTGTCCTTGGGAGAAGGCGGGATAGAGGGCCGCGATCTCGCGCAGGAGCACGCCCATGGACCAGCCGTCGGAGACGATGTGGTGCAGTGTCATGAGCAGCAGCCAGTCGCTCTCCGTCAGACGGACGAGAGCGAGGCGCAGCACGGGGCCGCGCTGGAGATCGAACGGCCGCCGCGCCTCCTCCACGGCGAGCGAGAGCGCCTGCGCCTCCCGCTCGGCCTCCGGCAGGTGCGACAGGTCGACGACCGGCAGATCCGGCCGCGAGATGGGGGAGATCACCTGCACCGGCCTGCCGTCGCGGGAGGCGAAGGTGGTGCGCAGCGCCTCGTGGCGGCGGGCCACCTCGGCGAAGATCCGCGCCAACAGAGCGGGCGCCACCTCGCCGGTGAGGCGCACGGCGAACGCGATGTTGTAGGCCGGGCTGCCCGGCTCGAGCTGGTCGAGGAACCAGAGCCGCTGCTGCGCGAACGACAGGGGCAGCTCCCCACCCGCGACGTTGCGGGGCACGGGAAGAATCGGAGGTTCCACGGCGCCCTCCGGGCGCGCCTTTCCGACGGCCCGGGCCAGCTCGGCGATGGTCGGCGCCTCGAACAGCGTGCGCAGCGGCAGCTCTAGATCGAACGCCGCACGAATGCGGGTCGCCACCCGGGTGGCCAGCAGCGAGTGCCCGCCCAGGACGAAGAAGTTGTCGCGGACACCGATCGGCCGGACGTCGAGGAGCTCCTCCCAGATGCGGGCCAGCCGCAGCTCGATCCCGTCGCGCGGCGCCACGAAGCCCTCTTCGGAAACAAGGGTCCGGTCGGGCCGCGGCAGGGCCTTCCTGTCCACCTTGCCGTTCGGCGTCAGCGGCAGGGCGTCCAGGAACACCGTCGCCCCAGGCACCATGTAGTCCGGCAGCTTCGCTCGCAGGAGATCCCTCACCGCGGCCGCGGTGAGGCTGCCTTCGGAGGACATCACGTAGGCCACCAGCTGCGTCTCCCCGGGGGTGTCCTGCCGTGCCACGACGGCACAGTCGCGCACCGCCGGATGAGCAGCGAGGACCGCCTCGATCTCGCCGGGCTCGATGCGGAAGCCCCGCACCTTCACCTGCCGGTCGATGCGGCCGAGATAGTCGAGATTGCCGTCCGGCAGG
>DASPXX010000213.1:0-48214 GCA_035637095.1 Thermoanaerobaculia bacterium | reverse complement strand
GTCGGCGACGGCTCCAGCGTGGACGCCGCCCGGCTGGCCATGGAGCCGTCGGCGCCGGTGACCTTCCCGCAGGCCCTCGACTTCCTGCGCTCGATCCATTCGCGGCGCGACCTGATGGTGCTCGGGGTCTACGGCGGTCCCGGCCTCTCGGTGGCCGGTGAGATCATGCCGCGCCTGCCCGCATCGGTGCGCTCGCTGTGGAGCGCCGCCGCCTCGGGGAGCGCCACGCCGCTGCGCGTCACCATCGCCCAGGAACAGCGGGAAGAGGTGGACGTGCCGGTGGACGGCGCGGTGCGCATCGATCTCGAGGTGCGCCGCCGCGATCCGGTGGTCGGAGGAGAAGGGGATCAGAAACCCGAGGAATCGGACCAGACGCAGGGAGTTTCGTAGAGACGCCCCAGTCCGTCACAGAGAACCCTGCCGGGTCCCAGGACGCCGGGGCGTCTCAAGGGAGAAAAGGGAGCTGCATGAGATTCCGCACCAGCGCCGTCCTGCCGGTCATTACGATCTTTTTTTATCTGGGGGCGGCGCGGCTGGCGCTGGCCACCCAGGTCCGCATTTTCCAGACCCAGAGCCAGGCCGGCTTTCTCGCCGGCACGCTGGAGGGGGTGAGCGTCGATTCCCTCGGCCGCATGCAGCTCGCGCCGCGCGCCGAGCGGGTGACCTCGCTCTCCGAGCCGTTCCTGCTTTCCGCCGCCGCGCATCCGGACGGCTGGGTGGTGGGCACCGGCAACGCCGGCAAGGTCCTCCTGATCGACCGCAAGGGGAAGACGACCGAGCTCCTGGCCGCCGCCGAGCCCGAGGTGTTCGCCGTCTGGGCCGACAAAGACGGCACGGTGTTCGCCGGCACCTCGCCGCGCGGCAAGGTCTACCGCATTGCCCGGGGCAAGGACGGGACCTGGAAGAGCGAAGTTTTCTTCGAGCCCGGCGAGATCTACATCTGGGATCTGGCCCGTGCTGCCGATGGAACGCTCCTCGTCGCCACCGGCACCCAGGGCAAGCTGTTCAAGGTCAGCCCCGCCGGCAAGGGCGAGGTCCTCTATGACAGCGACGACACGCACGTCCGTTCGCTGGCGGTCCTCCCAGGGGGCGATGTGCTGGCCGGGACGGCGGGAGAGGGGCTGATCCTGCGGATCGGCCGCGACGGCCAGGCCCGCACGCTCTATGACGCCGATGAGCCCGAGGTCGTGTCCCTGACCGTGGCGCCGGACGGCACCTGTTATGCCGCGGTGGTCTCCTCGGAGGCCAGCCTGGTGGACCTCTCGAAGGATCAGCAGGCCGCCGGCACTGCCAAGCCCGGCGAGCCCACGGTCACGGTCACCGTGGTCGAGGAGGGGGCGCCGGCCGCCCCGGCAGGCACCCGCAAGCCCGGGACCACCGGCCCGCGCAGCCAGGTGCTCTCCATCTCTCCGGCCGGCGTGGTCGAGAGCCTGTGGAGCTTCCCCGAGGATACGGTCTACGACCTCCTCTGGCAGGGCGACCACCTGTGGGTGGCCACCGGCCTGGAGGGGAAGCTCTACCGCTGGGCCGATTCCCAGATGCTCCTCGAGAAGGACGTCGACGAGCGCCAGATCGTGGCGCTCCTGCCCGGCGAGCCCGGACCGGCGTTCGCCACCACCAACGCCGCGGCCGTCTACCGGATCACCGCGGGCACCGAGACCTCGGGCACCTACACGAGCGCCGCGCTGGACGCCGGGCAGGCGGCGCGCTTCGGGACCTTCCGCTGGCGCGGCGAGGCGCCCGGGAGGGACTCGCTCCGCTTCTCGTTCCGCAGCGGCCTGAGCGCCGAGCCCGACCGCACCTGGTCGCCCTGGACCGAGCCCAAGGCGGGAGAAAGCTCCGCCAACGGCCCCGAGATCTCCCTCGAGGACCTGCCGCGCGGCCGTTACGTCCAGTGGCGGACCGAGCTCCGTACCACCGACCATGGCTCGCCGCAGCTCTGGGGTGCCGAGCTCTCGTACCGGCAGGAGAACCTGAAGCCGCGGATCGATCAGCTCGCGGCGCTCGATCCCGGGCAGATCCTGGTGCCCGCCAACTTCAACCCCTCCAACCAGGTCTATGAGCCGGCCCACCCGAACCGCGAGGGGATTTTCACCGTGGTCGGGCAGGCGGCCGAAGACGAGGGTGGCGGCCGCACCAAGCCCCTCTGGAAGCAGGGTTTTCAGACCTTGCGCTGGGCCGCCTCCGATCCCAACGACGACCAGCTGGTCTACGATCTCGCCTTCCGCCCGGTCGACGCCGAAAAGACTGCGGATGCCGCGGATTCCGGAGACGGTGGCTGGCTCACCATGGCCGACGAGCTGGACGACGACTGGTACAGCTTCGACGCCACCGTCCTTCCCGATGGAGTCTACCGGTTCCGCCTGCGCGCCTCCGACCGCCCGGCCAACGATCCGGCGCGAGCCCTCGTGGCCGAGCGGGTCAGCGACCCGGTCGTCGTGGACCATGCGCCGCCCGAGCTCGTCGAGGTGCGGCGCGACGGCGAGCGGCTGCGCGTCACCGTGCGCGACGCGGCGAGCCCGCTGCGCGAAGCGGTGCTGAGCGTCGACGCCCAGGAGTGGAAGCCGGTCGAGGCCGCGGACGGGCTGCTCGACGGCCGCACCGAAACGCTCCTGATCGAGCCGGGGGAGGAGGCGAAGAAGGGCGGAAGCCTGCTCCTGCTGCGCGTCACCGATGCCGCCTTCAACGTGATCACGTTCAACCTGACCCAGGCCTCGCAGCGATGAGCCCGCGGATCGCCGTCTACCCGGGGTCGTTCGATCCCCTCCACAACGGTCACCTGGACATCATCGACCGTTGTCTTCCCATCTTCGACGAGGTCGTGGTGGCGATCCTCTACAACGAGAGCAAGAAGCCGCTGTTCAGCACCGAAGAGCGGGTCGACACCGTCCGCGAGCTGCTCCGCGACCGTCCGCGCTGCCGGGTGGAGAGCTTCTCCGGGCTGCTGGTCCATTTCATGGATCAAATCGGCGCCCGTACGGTGATCCGCGGTCTGCGCGCGGTCTCGGACTTCGAGTACGAGTTCCAGATGGCGCTGATGAACCGCCGCCTGAACCCGCGGGTCGAGACGGTCTTCCTGATGCCCAAGGAGGACTACAGCTATCTGTCGAGCCGGCTGGTCAAGGAGGTCTTCGCCCTGGGCGGCAGCGTCGAAGGCCTGGTTCCCCAGAGGGTGCTGGATCTTCTGCACAAGCGCCTGCGCACCCCGGCGCCGGTCTCCGTGCCTTGACCGATTCGCTCGAAGACTTCCTTCTCCGCATGCCGAAGGTGGAGCTCCATGTCCACCTGGAAGGGGCGATGCGGCCGGCGGTGCTGCTCGAGCTCGCCCGGCGCAACGGCGTCGAGCTTCCGGCGGACGACGAAGCGGGGCTCGCACGCTGGTTCCGCTTCCGCGATTTCGAGCAGTTCGTCCAGGTCTACCTGACCTGCTCGCGGGCGCTGCAAAAACCCGAGGACTTCCAACTGCTGGTCGCCGATTTCCTGGCGGAGCAGGCGCGGCAGAACATCGTCTATACCGAGGCGCACTTCACGATCGGCACCCATCTGACGAACGGCGCCAACGGCGGCGAGGTGCTCGCGGCGCTGGAGGAGGCGATCCGCGAAGGAGAGAAGCAGCTGGGAGTGCGCCTGCGGCTGATTCCCGACATCGTCAGGAACGTCGGGCCCGCGCTGGCCGACCGCACCTTGGAATGGGCTCTCGCCGGCCGCGGCCGCGGCGTCGTGGCCCTCGGTCTCTCGGGCAGCGAGGCGCGGTTCGCCAACGAGCCGTTCCGGGAGCACTTCGCCACCGCCACCCGCGAAGGGCTCCACTGCGTGGCCCACGCCGGCGAGCATGCCGGCCCCGAGTCGATCCGCTCTGTCCTGGAGGTCTGCCGGGCCGAGCGGATCGGGCACGGCGTCCGCGCCGTCGAGGACCCCGCCCTGATGGCGGAGCTCCGCGAGCGCGGCATTCCGCTGGAGATCTGCCCCTCCTCGAACGTCTGCCTGGGCGTCGTCCCGGACCTGGAGCGGCACCCCTTCGACCGGCTGGCCCGCGCCGGCTGCCGGGTCACGGTGAATTCCGACGATCCCGCCTTCTTCGACACGACGCTGACCGGCGAGTACCTGCGCCTCTCCCGGACCTTCGGCTACGGTCTCCGCGAGCTGACCGGTCTGGCGCTCTCCGGTCTGCGCGCCGCCTTCCTGCCGGAAGAGGAGCGCGAGGCCCTGGCCGCGCGCTTCCGCGACTCACCCTAGTTGCTGATTTCAGGGTCTCAAAGACTGACAACCGGCCCATCGCCGGCAGTCTCTCGGCATGGCATATGACCCATCGTCCTCCGATCCTCCTCTATCCGGCCGTCCGGAGGGAGAGATCCTGAGCCCTGATCGCCTGGAGTCTCTGCGCGAGGTTCTGGAGCTGCTGCCGGACGAGCTCCGGCGGTGTTTCCTGCTCCGCCACGGGCGGGGGTACGACGAAGACGAGATCGCAGTCCTGATGAAGCTGCCGATCGAAACCGTGAAGATCCATCTGTGGCAGGCGCGGCGGATGCTCGGCGTCGGCGGCAGCGGGGAGGTCTCTTGAAACGGCTTTGGAAGGCCTTGTTCCAGCGGCGCAGTGATCGGAGAAAAAACGAGCACCCGTCCGTCGAGATGCTGGCTGCGTATCACGACGACCGGTTGCCTCACGACCAGGACGAGGAGATCCAGGAGCACTTCGTCGACTGTCCCGAGTGCCCGGAGGTGATGCTCGATCTCGACCGGTTCACCTCGCCGGAGGCTGCGGAGGCCGCCAAGCTGGAGCTCTCCGACACCTGGGTGGATGTGGCGTGGCGGCGGCTGCGCTCGCGTCTCACGGTCGAGGCGCGGCCCGCGCGGCCGGAGCTGCGCTGGCTGCGCAGCTCCGGGACCGCCTGGTGCCTGGCTGCGCTCCTCTTCCCCTGCACCCTCGGTCTTTGGCTTCGGGTGGATGCGCTGGCCGGCGAGAAGCGGGATCTCGAGGCGCCGCAGCTCAATCCGCCTGTGTGGTACGTCGAGCCGCTGCCGGACGTACGCGGCGAAACCCCGCCGCCGACCGAGGTCGCAGTTCCGGCCGGTGCGCGTCAATTCCTCCTGGTCCTCTCTCCGGCCGGCGAGCCGCCGCTGCGATCGGATCGGGAATACCTTCTCAAGATCCAGACCTGGCAGGGAGAGGATCTCTGGTCGGATCGCGGTCTGGAGAAGAGCGCCGAAGGGAACTTCGTCGTCGCCCTCTATCGCCGCTTCCTGCCGGCCGGGGACTACCGGTTCCAGGTGATCGGAATCGCCGATCGAGAGGAGGAGCCGTATGCGGAAGAGTTCCCCCTGCGGTTGAGCTACCTGTGAGGCTTACCCGCTCACCCACAGCTCCATCCCCGGCTTGCGCGCCAGCGTGAGCAGCCGCTGGAGCCGGGAGAGGAAGTCCACCAGACCGGCCCAGCCGAACTCCTCGCCGAGGCGGATGTCGTCGAGCCCGTCCAGGCCCACCCAGGGTGGCGGCTCGGGGAGGAGACGGTGCTGCACCTGCGGCGCGAGCACCGCGAGCTCGTTCCACAACCCTTCGCGGAGCGGCTCCTCGACGAGCGTGTCCGCCTCGCGATCGAGACCCCCCAGCGACCGGAGGGCCGGAAAGCCCTCCAGGCGGCTCAGGTACTCCACCAGCTCGTCGTCCAGCACCGTGGTGAGCTCGGGGAAATCGTCACCGGACTCGTCGAAGATCTCGAGAAATAGCACGCGGCTCTCCTGCCATGCGGCCTCGCATTGTACCCGGACCCCGCAGCGTGACAATCTATCCTTTCGCGGCGCAGGATGCCGCAGGATGCCGCGGGATGCGAGGAGGCAGAGCACGATGAGCAACGAGTTCAGGACCCCGCTCAACTGGTACAGCGGAGGTGCCGATACGGATGTGGGCGAGACCGAGGAGTGGCTGACCGCCTTCGAACAGGTCATCCAGTACGAAGGGCACGATCGCGCGTGCTTCCTGCTCAAGAAGCTGCTGGAGAAGGGGTACGAGAAAGACGTCGTCCTGCCGTTCACCGGCAACACGCCCTACATCAACACCATCCCCGCCGCCCGCCAGCCGGACTACGTCGGCGACCGGAACCTGGAGCGGCGGATCAAGAGCATCGTCCGCTGGAACGCCATGGCCATGGTGGTCCGCGCCAACAAGAAGTTCGCCGGCCTGGGCGGCCACATCTCCACCTTCGCCTCCTCGGCCACCCTCTATCAGGTCGGCATCCACCATTTCTTCCGCGGGCGCGGCGACAGCGGATTCGACGGCGACATGATCTACATCCAGGGGCACGGCTCGCCGGGCATCTACGCCTACTCGTTCCTCGAAGGGCGGATCAACATCGCGCAGATGGAAGGCTTCCGGCGCGAGCTCGAGACGACCGGCGGCCTCGCCTCCTATCCGCACCCGTGGCTCATGCCCGACTACTGGGAGTTCCCCACGGTCTCGATGGGCCTCGGCCCCTTGACGGCCATCTACCAAGCCAAGTTCAACCGCTACCTGCGCGACCGCGGCCTGCGCGATCCCCAGGGGCGCAAGATCTGGGCCTTCCTGGGCGACGGCGAGACCGACGAGCCCGAGACCCTCGGCGCCATCACCCTGGCCTCGCGCGAGCAGCTCGACAACCTGATCTTCGTCATCAACTGCAACCTGCAGCGGCTCGACGGCCCGGTGCGCGGCAACGGCAAGATCATCCAGGAGCTCGAAACCGCCTTCCGCGGCGCCGGCTGGAACGTCATCAAGGTGATCTGGGGGTGCGACTGGGACCCGCTCATCGAGGCGGACAACACGGGCCTCCTGGTGCAGAGGATGAACGAGACGCTCGACGGCGAGTTCCAGAAGTACGTGGTCGAGCCCGGCTCCTACATCCGCCAGCAGTTTTTCGGTCGATATCCCGAGCTCTTGAAGCTCGTCGAGGGGTACAGCGACGAGCAGCTCCACGCCCTGCGCCGCGGCGGCCACGACCCGCTCAAGGTCTACGCCGCCTACAAGGCCGCGGTGGAGCACCAGGGGTCGCCCACCGTGATCCTGGCCAAGACCGTCAAAGGGTACGGACTCGGCGAGGCCGGCGAGGGGCGCAACGTCACCCACCAGCAGAAGAAGCTCAACGAGGACGAGCTGCGCTTCTTCCGCGACCGCTTCGAGCTCCCGTTGACCGACGAGCAGGTGGCCGAGGCTGCTTTCTACCACCCGGGCGAGAACAGCCCCGAGGTCGAGTATCTCCGCGAGTGCCGCCGCCGGCTCGGCGGCCCCGTGCCGAGCCGCCGCGTCCGCAAGGAGCCGACGCCCATCCCGAAGAACGGCGTCTGGGAGCGCTTCTTCGAAGGGGTCGACCGCGACGTCTCGACCACCATGGTCTTCGTCCAGATCCTCTCCCAGCTCCTCAAGGACAAGGAGATCGGCAAGAAGGTCGTGCCGATCGTGCCGGACGAGGCGCGCACCTTCGGCATGGAGTCGCTCTTCCGCCAGTTCGGCATCTACTCCCACGTCGGGCAGCTCTACGAGCCGGTGGACAAGTCGATGCTCCTCTACTACCGCGAGGCCAAGGACGGTCAGATCCTGGAGGAGGGAATCACCGAGGCCGGCTCGATGGCCTCCTTCATCGCCGCCGGCACCTCGTACGCCACCCACGGGATCGACATCATCCCGTTCTTCATCTTCTATTCGATGTTCGGCTTCCAGCGGGTCGGGGACCTGATCTGGGCGGGCGCCGACCAGCGCACGCGCGGCTTTCTGCTGGGCGCGACCGCCGGCCGCACCACCCTGAACGGCGAAGGCCTCCAGCACGAGGACGGCCACAGCCATGTGCTGGCCAGCGTGATCCCCACCCTGCAGGCGTACGACCCGGCCTACGCCTACGAGATCGCGGTGGTCCTCCGCGACGGCCTGGAGAGGATGTTCGAGCGGCGGGAGGACATCTTCTACTACCTCACCCTCTACAACGAGAACTACCCGATGCCGGTCAAGCCGGGGGGCGTGGACGAGGGAATCCTGAAGGGGCTCTACCGCCTGAAGGACCCCGCGGAAGGTTCGGTCGAGCGGCCACGGGTGCACCTCTTCGGCAGCGGCACGATTCTCCAGGAAGCGTTGCGTGCCCAGGAGATCCTGGAAAAGCGCTATGGCGTGGCGGCCACCGTCTGGAGCGCCACCAGCTACAAGCAGCTGCGGGCCGACGCCCTGGAGGTGGAGCGCTGGAACCTGCTCCATCCCGACCAGGAGCCGCGCAAGCCGTACGTCGTCTCGCTGTTCGAGGGAGATGACGCGCCCATCGTGGCGGTCTCGGACTACATGAAGCTGGTCCCGGACCAGATCGCCCGCTGGCTGCCCGGCCGCTTCTACGCCCTGGGCACCGACGGTTTCGGCCGCAGCGAGACGCGCGAGGCGCTGCGCCGCTTTTTCGAGATCGACGCCGAGAGCGTCACCCTCGCGGCGCTCCACCAGCTCGCGCTCCAGGGCCGCTACGACCGCGGCTCCGTCCGCCGGGCGCTCGACGAGCTGGGGATCGATCCAGAGAAGGCCTACGCGCTGGTCTCCTGAGGGCTGCCGGCCCGCGACCGATTCGCGACACCCGAAGATCCTGGCCCCGCCAGCAGGTCTGTATGCCCGATCTGGAAGCTGCTCAGGTCGCGAATCAGGTCACCGGCAGCGACCTACAGGTCGCGATTCTGGAGCACTACTCGACTCCTCTCCGTTTCAGAGACGAATTCGCCCAACAAAGCGTGACTCATCAGTGCCGATTAGCGGTTTTTATCGACTCCAGGGCGATAGAGGAAAGCCCTACTCTCGACCTTGCACGAGGCTTTGTGCGACTTTGGGCCTCTTATTCTCGACTTTGAAGGGCCGATTCTCGACCTGGAGACACTTCCAATCTGCGCTCAGGAGCCCGCCGGGCGCGGAGGGCCGAGCCAGGTCGAGAATTGAGCTGGGAATCGCGACTTATCTCTGGAGCACGGTGAGTGCTCCCCTGCTGATTCTCGACCCCGCCTTTGCCGCAACGTAGTTCGTGACCTTTGTAGTAAAGTAAGGTCCCTTTGTTGTCCGAGAACCTTCGTCAAGGAGACCGACTGTGAAGAGAACGCTCGTTTCGGCTGTGACCCTGGCGCTGGCCCTGCCCGCCCTGGCCGTGGCCGCACCCGTGACCTACAAAGTCGACGCGGACCACAGCGGCGTCAACTTCTCCATCCGCCACTTCGTCACCAACGTCGGAGGCCGGTTCAAGGACTTCGATGGCACCATCCAGCAGGACCGGGACAATCCGGCGGGCTCCAAGGTCGAGTTCACCGTCCAGGCCACCTCGATCGACACCGACAACGACGACCGCGACAAGCACCTGCGTTCGTCCGACTTCTTCGACGTCGAGAAGTTCCCCACCCTGACCTTCACCAGCACCCAGGTCAAGGCTCAGGACAAGGACACGCTGGAGGTCACCGGCGACCTGACGATCCACGGCGTCACCAAGCGGATCACCATCCCCGTCGACTTCCTGGGGACGGCGAAGATGCCCAACGGCGAGAAGGCCGGTTTCCAGACCCAGTTCACGGTCAACCGCAAGGACTTCGGCATCGTCTGGAACCGCGTCATGGACGCCGGTCCGATCCTCGGCGACGACGTGAGCATCACGATCAGCGTCGAAGCCAACCGCCAGCCGCCCCCGGCGGCGAAGTAACTCCTCCCTCCCAGCCCTCACCCCGGCCCCTCTCCCGCGAGCGGGAGAGGGGAGCAGGTGACCCAGAAAACCTCCAGCGGGGTCTCACGTAGAAGTCTCGACGAAATAGACCACGCGAAAAGGTCATAGACAGATGATGAGCAGTGATACGATGGCGATTGACCAAGGTCTATACCTCCGGCGCACGGCTTCCCTCGCGGGGAGGGACGTCCGTAGGACCGGGTTTGCGGAAGAGGCCGTCATGGCTGAACCAACCTTGCGTGGATCGGGGATCGAGGAGGGACGTCGGAGCGTGAACATCTGGATCGATCGATGGCAGCGGGGCATCGACCCGGATGAGAGCTTTCGGCACATCTTTCGGAACTACTATCCTCTGGTCCGATCGTTCTTTGCCCGGCACGGATTCTCGGAGCAGGAGATCGAGGACCTGGCCCAGGAGACCTTCCTGCGGGTGTACCGCAAGCTGGACGGATTCCGGGGCGACTCCCAGTTCGAGACCTGGTTGTTCCAGGTTACCAACAACGTCTACAAGAACGAGCTGCGCAGCCGGGCTGCGCAGAAGCGCGACGCGAGGGAAGTTGCCTTGGAGGAAGTCGAGGATCCCGCGGGAGCCGAAGCCGGCGTATCCTTGACGGAGGGAGAGACCGGCGCCTTGGACGGCATGCTGACCGGCGAGCGGGCGGAGATCCTGCACCGGGCGATGCGGGAGCTGCCGCCGCAGATGCGCCGTTGCGTGGAGCTCCGTGTGTGCTGGGACCTGAAGTACAAGGAGATCGCACTGCTGATGGGTGTCTCGATCGACACGGTCAAAGCGCACCTCTTCCAGGCGAGGCAACAGCTCAGGAACAAGCTCGGGGGCTACTTCGCGGAGCCGAGATTTGTGTGAGTTCCGAGCCCGGAGATTTTGTGGACAAACCGTCTTTCGAAGAGTCGCTGCGTGCACTGGCGGCCCGCCGGCCCCGTGAGGGGAAGCATCCGACGCTCAGGGAGCTCGTGGACTACCGGGCGGGGGAGCTCCCGGCGGAGGAGGACGACCGCATCCAGGAGCACCTGACGCAATGCCGCGACTGCGCCCAACTGCTCCTCGACCTGTCCGAGTTCGAGCAGTTCCCGCCTCCTCCGGAGGACGAAGGGCCGGTCGACGCGCGAGCCGAGGCGGCCTGGCAGCGCTTCCGGACGCGCTTGGGAGAGCCGGACGAGGACCCCGGGTTCGCACCACCGATCCTGCGCCCGAGGCCTCCCGTGCCTTTCTGGCGCAGACCCGCCCTCCCCTGGGCGCTGGCGGCGGCGCTCGCCCTGTCCGTGGTGGGGCTCTGGCAGCGGACGGGGACCCTGCAGGGAGAGGTCGAGAAGCTCTCGGTACCTCAGATGCCGCGGGTCGTCACTCTGGCTTCTGAGGACGACGGTACGCGTGGCGGAGGCGAGGAAGAGAGGTTCATGCGTGCAGGAGAGCGGGTGACAGTCGATCTCGTTCTCTCCTCCGATCCGACGGCTCCGAGGTATCCCCTCTACTCAGTGGAGATCATCCCAGCGACCGGCAAGAAGTCGATTTCTGTCGGCCAAGACGCGGCAGCCGGTGAAGTCCTGCGCGTCGATCTCCCGTCCGCTCCGCAACCAGGCGACTATTTCTTCGAGGTCTCGGGGATCGAAGGAGGGCGGCAGACCCCCGTCGGCCGTTATCCCTTCAAGGTCCTTCCCCCCCGGCCCTGACGTCTGGAGGCTCCCCGATGCGTCTCTGGTTCGGTCTCGGTCTGTTGAGCATCGGGGCTCTCCTCCTCGTGGCGGTCCCTCCGTCCATCTCCCCGGTCGCCGTCCTGGCCGGTTCTTCTCATTCCGGAGCTGAGCACCTCGACCTCCTCCAGCAGTCGATCGGAAGAGCCGACGAAGAGAACCAACAAGCAGAGAGGCTCATCGCCCGCGGCATGGAGGAGGACCGCCAGGGCCACCCGGCTGCTGCGCTCGACCTTTTCCAGGAGGCGTTGCGGCTCGCGCGCCAAACTCATTCGTCGCTCTCTGAGGCTCACGCCCTGGCCGCTTCCGGGACCGCTGCTTCAGAGCTGGGCGAGCTCGCCGATGCTTCCGACTATTATGAGCAGACCCTGGAGAAGTGGAAGCACGTTGGATCTCCTGCGGACCGGCTCAAGACCCTGCAAGACCTCGCCCAGCTCCATCTCCAGGTTGGCGAGCCGGGGCTCGCGCTCGATCTGCTCCGGCAGGCGAGAGACATCGATCCGAGCCCCGCGCTCACCACCCGGCTCGTAGGGATGTCTCTTTTTATCGGCCGGCGTGACGGGATCGCCTTGCAGATCCTTCGACGCGCGTTGGACCAGGCCCGTGTCGAGGAGGACGCTGAGCTCCAGGCGACGGTGCTCGGAGACATCGGATCGGTCGCCTTGCGCCTGGGGGACGTCGAGCAAGCAGCCGCGGCGTTCGAGGAATGTCTGCGGATCGCGATGGAGGCGAAGTATCTCCCGGGGGAGGCCTATGCGCGAGCCGGCCGTGGGCGTGTGCTCGGAGCGCGGGGCAGGTACGGCGAGGCGATGATCGAGCTCGAACGGGCGGCCACGATGTTCCGGAGCCAGGAAGATCCCGAATCGCTGGCGCTCGTGCTCGCCGGCGAGGCGATGCTGGAACAGGAACGGGGGAACCTCCAGCGAGCTTTGGATCTCTCCAGCGAGTCGATGAGCCTGATCGAGGCGCAACGTAAAGAAATCGAAAGCCCGCGGGCGCGGGCGGCCCTGCTCGGCGTCTCGTCCGATCCCTACGAGATCCAGATCGATGTGCTCCAGCGTCTCGCCGAGGGAGAGCCGGGCGGCCGCTTCGAGGCCCAGGCTTTCGAGGTGAGCGAAAAGATTCGCGCGCGGACCCTTTACGAAGCGCTTGCTGCAGGAGGTACTTCCCGGCGGCCCGGGACGGCGGACCTGCAGCGGCAGCGCCGTGAGGTGACCTTCAAGCTGCGAGCTTTGGAGAGGGAGAGGCTGAGCCTCTCCGAGCCGTCCGGCGAGGAGGACCGCTCCCGGTTGGAGGCCATCGATGCCGAGATCCGCACCCTGGTGGCGCGCGAGAGCGAGCTCTGGGAAAAGCTCCGCCGGAGCGATCCGCGTTCGGCGCTGGCCGGGCTCCAGCCGCTCTCGCTGCCGCAGGTCCAGTCGTTGCTCGATGCGGATACGGCTCTGCTCGTCTACACGCTCGGCAAGGACCGGAGCTTCGTCTGGTGGATCGAGCGGGACTCGTTCTCCATGCTGACGCTCCCGGCCCGGAGCCAGATC
Organism: Thermoanaerobaculia bacterium; assembly: GCA_035637095.1. Lineage (GTDB taxonomy): Bacteria > Acidobacteriota > Thermoanaerobaculia > Multivoradales > UBA5704 > UBA5704. The sequence goes on along the minus strand of DASPXX010000213.1, from coordinate 35,274 downwards.
GAGGAGCTGGCCCGCCGGGTCCAATCCCTGCTCGCGGAGCCCGGGTCGAAGCACGAGCTTCAGCTGAATGAGTCCCTCGCCCAGCTGAGCGAGACCGTGCTGGGGCCGGTCGCGGACAAGCTGCCGCGGGTGCGGCGCCTGGCGGTCGTCCCCGATGGCGCGCTCCAGACTCTCCCCTTCGCGGCCATCCCCCAGCCTCGCATGGCCGGTCCCCTGGCCGGGGAGCCGCTTGTCGCAAGCCACGTAACGGTCGTCCTTCCTTCGCCTTCCACCTTGGCCGCCCTGCGCCGACGCGAGAGGGACCGGGCGACGACGCCGGACAAGCTGATCGCGGTCATCACCGATCCGGTGTTCGAGGAGACCGATCCGCGGATCGCTCGCCTGCCCTCCAGCGAGCCCGCCCTTTCCCCGCTTGGCCTGACGCGCCTGAAGCAGACGAAGAAGGAGGCCGGAGCGATTCTGGGCTTGGTGCCGAAAGGAATGGGCCGGGAGATCTCGGGGTTCGAAGCCGTCCCTGAAATTGTCACAGACCCGGATCTCCGGCACTACCGCTACCTCCATTTCGGCACGCACGGTATCGTCAACGAGAAGCAGCCCGAGCTCTCCGGGATCGTCCTCTCGCAGTTCAATCCGGACGGCAGCCATAGGGACGACGGCCTCTTGCGCTTCTACGACGTCTACGACCTCGACCTGCCCGTCGAGCTGGTCTCCCTCAGTACCTGCCGTTCGGCCAATGGCCCGCAGATCCGACGGGAAGGTCCGATCACCATGACGCGGAGCTTCTTCTATGCAGGGGCATCGCGAGTCCTGGGGACGCTGTGGGACGTCAGCGACAAGCCTGCCGCAGCGCTGACGACAGCTTTCTACGAGGGCATCCTGCGCGGGGGGAAGCGACCGTCCGAGGCGCTTCGCGACGCGCAGGATGCGATGCGCCGCCAGGGCTGGCCCAGGCACGACTGGGCTGCTTTCGTCCTCCAGGGCGATTGGCGCTAGTCACCGCCTCGTTCCCGCCAAACCTAAATCCGCTCTCCGGTGTCTCAAGGGGAGGACGGAGACATTTGAAAAGGAGGAAGAAGAATGAACAGCACCACCGCGAAGCCCCAGGGCGGAAAAGAGGACGGCACGAAGCTGCCGGGAACGGTCCCGGTCGAGGATCATTCCTACGAGGACGGGACCAAGTTGCCGGGAACGGTCCCGGTCAAGGACAAGTCCTTCGACGACGGGATCAAGCTGCCGGGGACCGTCCCCGTCAAAGGTTGATGCGCAAGACAGGGGCGGCTGGCCAGCGGCTGCCGCCCCTGCCGTCACCCGAGGAGGAGGCTGCGATGAATCCGCCGGTGCTCCACTTCAGCGGTCTCCATGGCGAGACCGGAAAGTATGCCGTTCCTTCCGGAACGCCGAGCGCGTCCATGTCTCTCCTGAACGGCGAGGCGCTCGAGCGGGAGGAGACCGAGGCCCTCGAAAGCTGGGTCAAGGGTGGAGCGAAAGGCCTGGCGCAGGGCGACGAGCGCGATCTCGCCCAGGCAGGTTGGGGGGTGCTCTTCACCCAGAAAAACGAGAAGGAAGCCGAAAAGATCCGCGAGGCCCTCAAGCCGCTCCTGGATCTCCGCTGCGAACAGGCCTCGCGTCTCGCTCAGAACCGCTACCGCGAATACTTCGGCAAACGGGGATACCGCGAGGGGGACAGCAAGAGGAAATTCCTGGAGCGGTTCGGCGTCACCGCCGGCGAGGTCAATCCGGACGACATGCCCTATTACCTGCTGATCGTGGGCGATCCTCGCGACATCCCGTACGAGGTCCAGTGCCTGCTCGACGTCGAGCGGGCGGTCGGCCGCCTCTGGTTCGATTCGATCGAGGAATACGATCGCTATGCGCGCAGGGTGGTCGCCGCGGAGAGCGCCATGGCTGCGCGGCAGCGGCGGGCCGTCTTCTTTGCCCCCCGCCACAATGGCGATGTCGAGACCGGCCTCTGCGTGGATCACCTGGTGAAGCCGGTCGCTGCGCACGTGCGCCGGACCTGCGAAGGATGGAAGGTCCGCGAGATCCTGGGGGAGGAGGCCTCCAAGGGGCAGCTCGCGGGAGCCATGAGCGGGTCGGAGACACCCGATTTTCTGTTCACGGCTGGACACGGAATGGTCTTCGACTCCGGAGACTGCCGCCAGCTCCCGCATCAAGGGGCGCTCGTCTGCAGCGACTGGCCGGGGCACTCCTGGCAGGGGCGGGTCCCCACGGACTTCTACTTCTCGGGCGACGACATCCGGGGCATGGCCGGATCGCTGGTCGCTTTCCTCTTCGCCTGTTTCAGCGGAGGCGCGCTGCCGTGGAGGAGCTACGACCTGCAAAAGCGGGTCGCCATGGCTCCCCATTCTTTCGTGGCGGGGCTCCCCCGGGCTCTCCTGGGCCGTGCCGAGGGCGGTGCGCTCGCGGTGGTCGGCCATGTGGACCTGGCCTGGACCTACTCGTTCCATACGCCGAGCCCGGAGACCCCCATCGAGCGCCTCACGGAGTTCAAGCAGATGGTCGAGCGGATCCTCCAGGGATATCCGGTCGGTGCAGCCATGGAGATCTTCGGCCGCCGCTATGCCGCCCTCGCGACCGATCTGTGTGAGGAGCTGCTCGCGGTCCAGCAGGGCAAGGTACCGGATGATGAAACGTCGTTCCGGCTCTGGCTTTGCCAGGACGCCCGCAACTACATCGTCCTGGGAGACCCGGCGGTCCGCCTGGTGCCGCCCGAGGCGCAGGCATGAGCGCTCTCCACGCCCTTCTCATCGGCATCAACGACTACTTCCCCGACCGCCTCCCCAACGGCTGTCCCTATTCGAGCCTCCACGGAGCGGACGATGTCTCGCGGATGGGGCTCCTGTTGCAGGAACGCGCCGGTTTGCAGCCGGAGACGACGCGGCTGCTCCTGTCGCGAGCCGGGGAAGACGGCGCGCCGACCGGGCTGCCGGAGCAGCGTCCCACCTACGCCAACATCGTGGCCGCCTTCAAGCAGCTGGCATTCGAGGCCAATCCCGGGGACCGCGTCTACATCCACTACTCCGGCCACGGATCGCGAGGGCCGACGCAATATCCGGGGGTCAAAGGGCTGGCCGGCAAGGACGAGGCCCTGGTGCCGTGCGACATCTTCACCCCCGAATCGCGTTATTTGACCGATCTGGAGCTGGCCTTCCTGGTCCAGCTCCTCGTGGAGCGGGACCTGCTGGTGACCGTCGTCCTGGATTGTTGCCATGCGGGAGGCGCCATGCGCGGCCGTGGGAAAGAGGCCGCCGTGCCCCGCCAGGTGCCCTGGGTTCGGCGGGCTCCGGTGCCGAGCGCGGTCGGAGACCTTGAGACACTCACGAAAGTCTGGAAGAGCCTCCGCCCGGATCAGCGCGCTTACCGGGGCCTCAAGCTCCAGAGCTCGTTGCCGGTGGAGGGTTACTCGCTGTTCGCCGCCTGCCGGCCGGACGAGACCGCCTTTGAATACCCGTTCGAAGGAGGAGAGCCGCAGGGAGCTCTGACCTATTGGCTGATCGATACGCTCCGGCGGTCGGACGGCGAGCTGAAGTGTGGCGAGATCCACGAGCGGCTGAAGGCGCGCATCCGTGGGTCTTTCGCGAAACAGACGCCGATGTTCATCGGCGACAGCGAGCGCGGCTTTCTCGCTCCGGAGCGGAAAGCCAGGACGCGGGACTTCGCCCCGGCGAGCCCCAGGGTGCTGCGCGTCGCCGGCGATGGAAGGGTGCTGATCGACGTCGGTGTGGCAACCGGTGCCAAGGTCGGCGACCGGGTTCACCTGAAGGGCTGGCCGTCCGGGGACGTCTCGGCGGAGCTTGCGATCTGCCAGGTCGGGTCCACGGAAAGCTGGGCGGAAGTGACCCGCGTTCTCGAGCCGGGGGCTATCGAGCCCGGGGCGAGAGCGGAGGTCCTCCGGCTCCAGACGGCCGTTCGCCTGATCCCGCCGGAGCAGGAAAGCAGCGAGGCGGAGCGGGCGCTCGCCCGGCTGCGCGAGGCACTGCGGGTCGCCGAGCGCGGCTTCGTCGAGATCTGCGAAAACGGCAGTCCGCCGGACCTCTGCGTGACCGTTGACGAGAACGGTGCCTACGAGATCCAGGACCCTGGGGGAGAGCCCATCCCGAATCTCAGCCCTTTGCGGGCGAACGTTCCTGGGGCCGCCCTGAAATTGATGCGGCGGCTCGATCACATGGCCAGGTTCCGGAACATCTTGGCCGTCGAGAATCCCGATCATCCCCAATGGTTGGAAATTGGGTTGGAGGTGCTGGAGGAAGACGGTGAGAAGAAGCCGGTTCCGCTGTCCTCTCGGGTTCTCGATCTGCAAGCCGGGGAGCCGTTGACCCTCCGGATCGTCAACCGCTCCTCGCTGCGTCTCGATTTCACAGTGCTCTACCTGGCTCCGGACTACAGCGTGACCCAGTTCCTACCCAAGAAGGGAACCCTCTCTCTGTTGCCGCTCGATCCGCAGCAGGCGGAGGTCGTGCCGCTCAGGGGTTGGTTGCCGCCGGGATACACCGAGGGCAACGACGTGCTGAAAATCTTCGCCACCAAGGGGGCCGCGAGCTTCCGCTGGCTCGAGCTGCCGAAGTTGGACGGCATCATGTCGAATTTTCGGGGCGAGCCCAAGAACCCCTTGGAGCGCCTCTTCGCGCAGTTGGCTGCCAGGCGTCCGGCGAAGAGAGGGCCGCTGACGATTTCGGAGTTCCCCGAGGAGGAGTGGATCACAGCGCAGGTGGAGATCCGGGTTCGGAGGTAGGTCCAGGCCCATGCAGTACCTGGATTTCGAGCTGGAGATCGAACGGGCGGGGGACAAATATCGGGCCAAGGTGATTGACTCCCCTGCGGGAGGACGAGCCCAGACCGATTTCGACCTGCCTTCCGGGACAGCCGGATGGCCGACTGATCCCGACAGCGGGACGCGGACCGTAGCGGAGCGGCATCTCGCGATCGAGCCTCCGGCAGGCGATACCACTCGAGAGCTGGGAAGGGAGCTGTTCGATCGTGTTCTGGCAGCCGGGCCTGTCCGGGCACGCTGGCGCGCCAGCCTCGCCGAGGCGCGTGCGGAATACAAAGGCCTGCGGCTCCGTCTTCATTTGCCCGACGATCCGATGCTCCTCGAGGTTCCCTGGGAGCTCTTGTACGACCCGCAGGGAGGAGGCTTCCTTGCTCAGTCGGAGGAGACGCCGGTCGTTCGCTCACTCGAAGTCGCGGGACGTCGCAGATGGATGAAGGTCGATGGAGCGGTTCGCTTTCTCACGCTCCTTTCCTGCCCACCGAACGTGGTACCCCTCCAGGTCGAAAGGGAGTTGGACTTTCTGAAGCAGGCCCTCGCGTCCCGTCTCGCCAACAGGCAAGCGACTCTCGAGCACCTGGCGAGGCCGACTCTGCCGGATCTCCTCCAGTACCAGCAGACGCATGAATGCAATGTCCTGCACTTCGTCGGGCACGGGACGGGCGGCGCTCTCGTCCTGGAGAACGCCGATGGCGAGGCGATATGGGTCGACGATGACAGGCTGGCAGCCTTCTTCGGTCATTCAGAGCTTCGCTTGGTCGTGCTGAATGCCTGTCGAGGCGCGAGAGTGGCCCAGACACTGATCCGGCGCGGCGCCCCGGCGGTTATCGCCATGCAATGCGATGTAAGTGACGATGTCGCGGTCGAATTCACGCGTCACTTCTATCAGGCCCTGGCCGAAGGCCTCCCCGTCGACGGCGCCATGTCGCGGGCGCGCCTGGCGATCTTCGCGGCATTTGAAGGGCCTGCCTGGGCCATCCCGATCCTCTACATGAGGGCCAGAGAGGGGCAGCTCTGGGGAGACGAGGTGACCGCCAGTGACGGGAATAGTAAAGATCGGTGGGCTTGGTGGAAGAAGCTTCCTCTGCTGGTCAAAGCTACCTTGGTGGTGACAGTTGTCGCAGCCTTGAGTGGAACCGGCATCCTGTTTTTTTGGTCTGCCGGGAGTGAGGAACCACCTGAGGCCAGAAATGGAAATATCTTCCAGCCTCCTCCACGCGACTCGTCTTCGAATCCCCCGGACTGCCCCTCGCCACCGGGGCTGAACATGGCTTTCGTTCGGATTGAGGCTGGAAGCTTCGAAATGGGCGAGTCGAAGGGCGACAAGACTGACGAACCGGCCCACCGAGTCGAAATCAGACGACCCTTTTGCCTTGGTGCCTTTGAGGTGACGCAAGAGCAGTTGGATCGTGTCCTCGGAGGTGGTATCGAGACTTCTCCGCCCGCGCGTCTTTCGGCCCAGGGCGTGACGTTCAACGCCACCCAGGACTTCATCCGGCGCCTCAACGACCGAGAGCCTGCTGCCCGTCCCTATCGGCTGCCGACCGAAGCGGAATGGGAGTACGCCGCCCGGGCTAGGTCGTCGACCACCTACAGCTTTGGGGACGATCCCAAATTTCTCCGCCGTTACGGAAACTGCAAGGGCGGAGATCGTTTCGACGGCCCAGCACCGGTTGGCAGCTTCCTGCCGAATGATTTTAAGCTGTACGACATGTACGGCAACGTCTTCGAGTGGGTGTCGGACTGGTACGGCCTCTACTCTGGCGAGCGTGTGAAAGATCCCCGAGGGCCGCTTCTGGGGACGAGGAGAATCCGCCGCGGTGGAAGCTGGGAATCCGGAGTCAAGGCGTGCAGCTCGGCGGCCCGGAGCGATGTCGAGCCGGACCGGAAGGAGCAGCAGAACGGCTTCCGGATCGTCCGCGAGATCCGCTGAGCCCTGATCCTCGTCTCAACCCTCTGCCGCGATACGGTGTCCAACCGAGAAGAGTGAGGTGTTGGCGGGAGCCGGCCGAGGGGGCCGACTCGCCAGTCCGGGAGGAGGTATCGAGCCTTGGACTACGAAGACTTCGCGATCAAGATCGAGCCTGGGTCGAATGGAGAGCACCCTGTCCTTGTCCTCTCCTCGCCAGCTGGTCAGGGGTCGGGCTTCTTTCGGATTCCTCTCGACCAGCAGCTCACCCCTCCTGCGTCGCACGAGATCAGGAAACGTCATCTTTCGCTGGATACGCCGCAGCTCTCCACAGATCCGGAAGTCGTCGGAAGCGCTCTGTTTCGATCTCTCTTCGCAGATCGCATTCTCGATCTCTACCTCCGCAGCCTGGGTGCTCTGGGCGAGCGGCAGGGCTTGCGCATCCGTCTTCACCTCGATCCCGAGCTTCCCGGGCTCGAACCGGTCTGCCGCCTGCCCTGGGAGCTTCTGTACCAGAGAGATCAGGGCTTCCTGGGGCTGAGCCTTGCGAGCCCCATCGTCCGTTATCTCGACGTGCCCCGGCCGCCCACGCCGGTGCCTTTGGATGATCCATTCCGCGTTCTGGTCGTAATCGCCCTACCGGCGGACGCGCCCTATCTAGATGTAGGGCTGGAGCGTGTCCAGATCGAAACGGCTTGGAGGGGCGTGTCTGAGGTTGACGTACGTTTCCTGGAAGGCGCGACCCGCGCAAGCCTGCTCCAGGCCCTGACCCAAGGCCCATGCCACGCACTTCATTTCATGGGACATGGTGAGATCGATCCGGCGAGCGGGGAAGGCGCGCTCCTTCTCGAAGGACCTGGAGGGGAGGCGGATTACCTGACAGGCTCCATGCTGGCCGAGCTCCTGAAAAGCAGTCTTCCGGCGCTTGTCGTACTGAATGCCTGCCAGACCGCGGAAGGCGCGTACTCAGCGGATGCCTTCGCCGGAGTGGCGGGATCTCTGGTCAAGGCGGGAATACTCTCGGTAGTGGCGATGCAGGCACCTATCTCGGACAGTGCCGCTCTCGCGTTCAGCAAGAATCTTTTCCGCCGCTTGGCTGCCGGAGACCCGGTGGATGCCGCCGTCACTGCGGGGCGGCTCGCCATTCGGGCGATTCCCGAAAGTGCGGACGAGTGGTCGATCCCGGTTCTCTTCCTGCGGAGGCCCGATGGCAAGATCTTCGACCCGGTCCGGGTGCCGCTGCAGGAGAGGGAGACGGCGCTACGGCTCGTCAGGTCCCTGCTTGCCTGGCAACGGGAGCGGTTCCTGGCAGAACTCGATCCCGGCGGGCCCTCCGCTCCAGGTGCCGAGGTGGACGTCTGCGAGATGGCTGCTCTGCGTGGGGGCGAGGACTGGCTCCATTGCTCCGAGACCCTGCTTGCCCTCCGCTCCCCTTTGCGTCTCCCTTTCGACGACTCGCTCAAAGCGTGGCGCCCGCGACCTACCCTTTGCTGGTCAAGCGAGGGAGAGACTCTGGTAGGAATGGGTGAAGAGTTCGAACTATTTTCCGATCCTCCTGATCTTGCCGCCGCTGCCCCCCTGACCTGGCAAGGGTTGCGTTTTCGAGATGGTTCCGTTGCGGCTCGTCTGGAGCTTCCCTTGTTGGCCGTGGGTGGGGCCGCCGGCCTGGTTTTGCGCTGGTCGGGCCGTGTAGGTGTTTTGGGCATTCTGAGGGTCAAGCCTCCCGAGGGCCGCCTCCTGGCCGAAATCCACGAGCGGCTAGGAGGCCGCTTGCTTCCGTTGCGGTCCACTCCGGTTGAGCCCGCAGAAGCGGCGGGAGTCTACGAGTTTCGGATGGTTGTCGATGGGGACCAGGTCACCCTCCGGGTTGGAGGAGCGGAAATGAAGACGCGCCTCACCGCCGCATCGTTACCCGGTTATGCAGGTTTGGTGAAACTGGAGGGCGCACTCGCTTATGTCAGTCGGCTGACCGTGGTTGTTTCTACCCGCGATTCCCAAGCAAGGAGGTTTCCATGAGAGCACAATGTAGTTCACCCGGAATCCGCCCGGTCTGGGTCGTCCACCGACTCAACCCCCTTCTTCTCCTTCTTCTCCTCAGTCTTCCCCTCCTCTCATGCCAGAAGCCGGGAGCGATAGCTCAACACGGCGCGGATCCCGCTTCCGTCCGGATCGAGCCCCTCCCGCCGACCGACATTGTCTTTCCAAACTCTCTCGGCAAGGTCAAGGATCGTTTCGCCGGGTCTCCTGGACGCACGACCATCTTCGTCATAGGAGAAAACCACGGCGCCCTTGACGTCCAGCAGAAGGTCGCCGATATTCTGGCTTATTTGCGAGCAGCCTACGGTGTGAAGCTTGTTTGTATAGAGGGGATGAAGGGCCCGCTGACGATCCCGGCCGGGTTGGCCCTTCCTGCGCGCCAAATGGCTGCCGAAGCCGATTTCCTGGCCAGGCGGATCAACGCCGTCGAACTCTTCGCATTGAGCTATCCGGACGTGCGGGTGATCGGAGTTGATGACATGCAAGCTTATGCTGAGCATGGGGAGGAACTCTCGCGAACGCCTCCCGGGGCCGCAGAATGGGAACACTCCTACCAGGAGTTCCTCCGGACAGATGTTGAGGCCCTCCCGGAGGAGCAGGTCGCTCGCATTGAGGAGGCTTTCGAGAACTCGAAAGACTTTGAGGAGCTCGCTGAGAAGTTGCAGAAAATCATTGACCCCAATTCCGCTACAGGCCAGAAGTTCGCGGAGCTTCTTGCGAAACGCGCTCAGATTCTCGCTCCGGAAAAAGCTCTGATGAACCGGCGCGATAAAGCGATGGCTGATGCGACGTTCGAAGCCGCAGCCGTAGGCCATGTCGCCCTTGTTGTCGGAAGCCTCCACCTGGAAGGAATCGGCAGGAATCTGCGGGGCTCTGGAATACCCTTTGTCTCCATTCTCGCGGCAGGTGCAGAGGATACGCCGTCGGCCGATGACTTGGCGAGCTACAACAGACTGAATAAAGGGGAATCAGGCCCTCTCGAGGCATGGCTCCATCACGCGCCTCAGCCTCAGCTTCAGCGGGAGTCGATGCGCAATAAGGTCACATTGATGGGGGCCCTGTTCCATGCCGATCGCCTCCTTCAGCATGGGGATTCAGAGGATCACGTGCGGGCCGTGATGAGCGGCGTCTCCGTACAAATCGTCGGCACCTATCCAATCCCTGGCGGCTACGGAATTGAATTTGTGGTGAACGGTCGTCGAGGTCACGCTTACTTCTCTTCACAGGAGCTGCCCGAATTCACTGATACAAACCGCCGGGACCGCCTGGAGACAGGCTCTGCAGGAGGACGTCACTACGGAATTTTCGATGGCGGGGGAAAACCTCCAGATCTACCGTCTCTGCCACCGGTTGCGCCCGCAGGTGGCGAGCCACCTGATTTTGGTGGCCGGCTCGTCGGAGCCTTGAATGACCAGGAACGGAAAAGGCCTCATGCCGTGACCGTCGCTCTCTTCGAGGAGGACGGAACCTTGGTGCTCCAGGTCGAACGCCACAAGAGACTGCTGGGCTTATCCTTGAAGGAACTCCGGCATCTCGTCGAAGCGTACTGGAATGCCGGGGAGACCGCGGAGGCTATCGTCGCGGCTCAGAGAATCGCAGAGAAGCTTCTGAGGGAGATCGATCAGGATCTCCCACCCGAGCGGATCGTGCTTTACCAGATATCCCAGGACGATTTGCTCGGAAACCTGTCCCTACCGGCAATCGCAGCTCTGGCTTCAATCCCTGGTACGAGCCGCCTCACCGAGATGGAAGAAGTGTATACCGTCCCCTGGGAGGGGGGGAGGCCCAATCTCGATCAGTTGCATCAGGTTCCTGCGCTGGTCGACATCAACACAACTGTTTTCTGGATCGGAGCAGGCCTGGAAAGCGACCCTGGTCATGCCGCGACGATCGAGGCCATCCGGTCGGCTGGAGTTCGCTTGAACGAGCCTCTTCGGCCGGGGGACACCGTCGTGCTCCTAGGCTCGGGCACTGGCGGATGGAAGGCTGTATTGACGGACGGTTCACGAGTTTCAGCTCAGTCAAAGGCTCTACTGAAAGCTGGAGCGATCGTTTCCCTCGGAGTTGCAGTCCCCAAAAAGACCTCCGCACGGACCACCTTCCTGGATCTTAGCGAAATGAGCGCGGAGCGGAGCCTCGGCTTCGGCCGTGAGTTGGCCCGGGACATCAGGAAGGATTCAGGGAAGGAGACCCTCGACCGAGTCGTCCGTAAACGGAGTCTCGCCGAGCGGGCAGAAGCCACTCGGCGGCTCTCGCGAAGAAGCTTTGAGAAGGCTTCCACACTCGCGGCTGCCCGCTGGCAGGTGGATACCCGAGCAACCGTTCTGTCCTCTACTTAACCAACAGAAAAGGGCGGCCCCACGGGGGCCGCCATGTCGTTCTCACGCCAGTCGATATGGGCCGCCCGTCCCTACCTCCCCCCCGTCCGATCCCCCTTCGCCGCCTCCGCGATCGCCGCCTTCCTGGCGGCTTCGAACTCGTCGCCGGGGCTCCAGGTGGGCATCTTGTCGTCGTTGGCGAGGAGGATGCCGGTGAAGAAGGCAAGGCGGGCGTCCTCGATCATGCCGTCGAAGTTCCAGTCGGGTGTCAGCTGGTCGCTCGGCTGGTGGTAGTTTTTCTGCACGTACTCCTCGAGCTTCTGCTTGCCCCAGTCCTCAGGACGGCCGCGGACTTTGGTCCCGCTGTTCAGGTAGAAGGCCGGAACGCCGATCTTTGCGAAGCTGAACTGGTCCGAGCGGTAGAAGGCGCCGCGGTCCGGGAACTGGTCTCCCACCACGGTCCGTCCCTGCTGCGCCGCCACGGCCGTGACCACCTTGTCCAATGAGGACTTGCCCAGGCCGACGTAGGTGAGGTCGAGCGTCCGGCCGAAGATGTTGCCGCCATCGAAGTTGATGTTGGCGGCGATCCTGCCCGGCGCGAACGTCGGGTGCTTGGAGTAGTAGCTGGAGCCCAGGAGGCCCTGCTCCTCTCCCGCGACGAGCAGGAACAGGACCGACCGCCGCGGCGGCTGCGGCAGCGCCTTGTATGCCTGCGCGATCGCCAGGACTTGGGCCACGCCCGTGGCGTTGTCCATGGCACCGTTATAGATGTTGTCGCCGTCCTTCGGCTTGCCGATCCCGAGATGGTCGTGGTGGGCGCTGTAGATCACCACCTCGTCCTTGAGCTTCGGATCGGACCCCCGCAGCAGGCCGCCGACGTTCCCGGTCTTCACCCTCTCGATCTTGTTCGGGAAGGCCAGCGAGGTGGTCAGGCCCAGGGGGACCGGCTTGAAGTCGCGGCTGTGGGCGCTCTTCACCAGGGCATCGAGATCCTGGCCGGCCAGCTTGGCGAGCAGCCGGGCGGCGTCCTCGGTCACCCAGCTGCGGACCTGGATCCGCGGCTCGCCTTCGGCCGGCAGCTCGAACTGCGTGCCGCTCCACGAGCTCTGGACCACCTGCCAGGGATAGCCGGCCGACGGTGTGGTGTGGATGATGATCGCCCCGGCCGCTCCCTGCCGGGCCGCGCTCTCGTACTTGTAGGTCCAGCGGCCGTAGTAGAGGCGCCGGTTGCCTTCGAAGAGCTGGGGGTCCCAGTCGGGGTCGTTGTTGAGCATCAGGAGGACCTTCCCCTTGAGGTCCATCCCCTTGAAGTCGTCCCACTTGTACTCGGGGGCCTGGATGCCGTAGCCGACGAACACCACCTCGGCGTTGTCGAGCGTCGACTTGGCCTCCTGCACGCCGCTCGCCCCGATGTACTGGTCCCAGTAGTTCAGGGTGAGGCTCTGGTCCCCCTTGTGGAAGTCCCAGGTCTTGGGCAGGTCCGCGGTCGTTCCGACCACGTCGAACGGCTGGACGTAGCTGCCGTTCGCGAAGGCGGGCTCGAAGCCGAGGCTCTCCAGGGTGGTGGCGATGTAGAGCTCGCTGAGCCGGTCGCCCCGGGTCGCCGGGCCGCGCCCCTCGAGCAGGTCGTCCGCCAGGTAGCGGACGGGAGCTCTGAGGCTCTCCGCATTGATCGCGGCAGCCGCCTTCTCGGCTGCCGCGGGTACCGTCACCTGCGCCGCGAGCGCCGCCGGAACCGCAAGGGCGGCCAGCAGCGCAACAAGGAATTTATTTTTCATGAAAGTCTCCATGGTTCATCCGGTCGACCAGGGAGTCTAACACCCCCCTCACCCCCAGCCCCTCTCCCGCGAGCGGGAGAGGGGAGAGGGTTAGAGGGCATCGAGGTTTCTGGAAGTGCTTGGCTAACTTACACCCCTCTCCCGCTTGCGGGAGAGGGGCCGGGGGTGAGGGGCCTTCAGCCGCCCGCGGTCATCGCGAGGTCGGGCTGCCGGCGCGCCCAGTAGGGACCCTCGAAGTCCTCGACGCCCGAGCGGGCGCGGACGTGCGAGAGGTACTCGTACTGGGTCGGCAGGCTGGCGACCAGCTGCTCGGACTTGCGGCGGACCTTGCGGAAGGCCTCGAGAGCGTTGCGGTCGTCCAGGAACTCGAGGACCGGGAGGCTCACCTCCGGCTGGTGGTTGAGCCCGAGGAGCATCACCGAGTAGGAGTAGGACTCGAACCCGTGGTAGGCGGGGTTGATGCTCTTGGCGTTCGGCAGGCGCCGCTTCCAGAGGCTCATCCGCTCGGAGAGCTCGGCGGGCAGGGACGTGTTCTGGGTCGCCTTCCAGAACTCCGTGTCCCGCCGGTCCGAGGCGCGGTAGTGGAGCGTCAGGAAGTGGCGGACGCCGTCGATGCACTCGGCGACGGTCCGGTTGTAGTCGCGGATCGACTCCTCATCGGGAGCGCGGTGCGGGAAGTGGTGGATCAGCTCCTCGATGCCGTGCTGGATGAAGAAGATCCCGGTCGACTCCAGAGGCTCGACGAAGCCGCTGGACAGGCCGATCGCGACGCAGTTCTTCACCCAGGAGTTGCGGCTGCGGCCGATGCGCATCCGGATGTGGTTGGCCGGCAACCCGTTGGCAACAGGCCCCAGGTGGCGGCGGAACTCGGCCTCGGCCTCCTCCGGGGAGGTGAACGCCGACGAATAGACGTAGCCGGTGCCGACCCGGCCGTAGAGGGGGATGTTCCACACCCAGCCGGAGGAGAGCGCCGTGGCCGTGGTGTAGGGATTGATCCCCCGGGTCTGGATGTCCACCGGCACCTGGAGGGCGATCGCGCGGTCGCAGAGCAGCGACTCGGAGAAGGAGACGAACGGCTCCTTCAGGGCCTGGTTGATCAGCAGGCCGCGGAAGCCGGTGCAGTCGACGTACAGGTCGGCGCGCAGGTTGCCGTTTTCGCGGGTGACGAGATGGTCGATGCTGCCGTCCTCGGCGAGCACCACCTCCTGGACCTCGTCATGGATCTGCCGGACGCCCCGCGCGACGCCGTACCCTTCGAGGTACTTCGCCAGCAGGCTGGCATCGAAATGATAGGCATATGGGTATTGGACTTGATGCTCGGCCAGGAACTTGTTGTCGGCAATGGCGTCGCCGGTCCACAGGCCCTGGACTTTGTCGTCGTAGACGCGACCGTCGAGATAGCGGGGGGATTTCTTGGCGTCACAGAGGACGGGGGTGTTGAAGCAGGCGTAATCGAAAGGCTCTTCACCGCGCTTGAGCTTCAGCCACCACTCGCCGAGGTTGTAGCCGTCGACCGTCTCATAGCGCTGGAACGGATGGTAGAAGTGGCCGCCCTGGGAGGTCCAGTTGACGAACCGGATGGCCAGCTTGTAGGTGGCGTTGCAGCTCGGCATCCACTCGTGCTCGGAGAGCCCGAGGTAGTCGAAGAACAGCTTGATGGTGCTGAAGGTGGCCTCGCCGACCCCTACGGTCTTGATGTTCGGGGATTCGAGGACTGTGACGTCGACTCTCTCACCCAGCGCCTTGCGCAGATAGGCCGCGGTCATCCACCCGGCCGAACCCCCCCCCACGATCATGACTTGCTTTTTCATACCTGCTCCCTCCAGTAAACAAGTTGACATCCTCCACGAGCCCTCCGGAGAGGAGGACCCGGCTCAGAAATAAGACCGACATTGTTCCCAAGGTGCTCTGGAACGCCCAAAGCGGGACACAGCAGCCGGCGCTATCTCACGAGGACTGTATTGAAGGATACGCTCAACAATGTTAGGTCAAGAATTACGGCGGGGAGCCTGGGCGAGCGTCTGGCGGAGGACGTCGATGTCGACGGGTTTGGTGAGGTAGCGATCGAAGCCGGCCTCCCGGGCCTGACGCTCGTGCTCCTCTCCCCGGTAGGCGGTGACCGCGGCGATGAAGACCGTGTCGCCGCCGTGCGGCGTGCAGCGGATCTCGCGGGCCACCTGATAGCCGTCCATTCCCGGCAGGCCGAGGTCGAGCAGGACGACGTCGGGCATTTCGCGGGCGACGGCTTCGAGGGCCGGCGGGCCGGCGGGGACCAGCGTGGTCTCGTGTCCCCAGACCGACAGGAGGGCTCCCATCATCTGGAGACTCTCGGGATCGTCCTCCACCACCAGGATGCGCAGGCGGTCGGTTTGCGGCCGGGGAGGGGAGGCGAGCGCTTCCATTGTCACAGCATCATTACACAGAGCGGCGTTCACCGAAAACCCTTGCAGCGAAGCAAGCGCCGGCCTCCCGACGACCGTCGTCCCCTAGTCCGGGACGCAGACGGGACAGCACTGGCCCGGGGGCACTTCGGTATGCTCGCCCGGCTCGCAAGCGGGGGGAGGGCAGGACACGAGCTTGCAGTTGAACGCCGCCTCGACCGGCGCCGCAGACGTCGACACGAGCGCCAGCAACACGGCCATCAGGCTCAAGAGCATGAACCGGGTCCTCGTCTTCTTGCTCATCGGTCACCTCCTCGTCGCGGCGGGCGGAATGGACCGCCGCGCGCCCCATGCTCTCACAGAGCGGGCCACGCCGAGACCGCCGGTGGTACTCTTTCGCCCGCATGCACAAACGACTCTCCTCCATCACCATCACGCTCCTGCTGCTGCTCGCCGGCGCCGCATCCTCCTCCGGGGCCCCCGCGGTGACCCTCGAGCGGATCATGTCCGACCCGGACTGGATCGGTACGCCGCCGGAGAACGCCTACTGGGCGGACGACGGCCGGGCGGTCTATTTCGAGCGCAAGCGCACCGGCTCGGAGATCCGCGACCTGTACCGGCTGGACCTCGACCCCGCGAAAGCCGGCGAGCCCGTTCGCGTCTCCGAGGAGGAGCGCGGCAAGGTGGACGTGGCGGGCGGCGACGTCAGCGAGGACCGCTCCTGGAAGGTCTACTCCCGCGAGGGCGACCTTTATCTGAAGGACCTGCGGACCGGTGCCGTCCGGCAGCTCACCCGTACCGCCGAGGCGGAGACCGATCCGCGCTTCCTCGCGGGCGACGCCCGGATCTCCTTCCGCCGCGGCAATGCCGTCTTCCTCTATGAGCTGCCCACCAGCCTGATCTCCCAACCTGCCGAGCTGCGCCTGGAGAAGGATCCGGCGGAGGTGGAGGCGCAGAAGGACAAGGCCTTTCTGGAGGAGCAGCAGCTCGACCTCTTCGACATCCTGCGCAAGCACGAGAAGGACCGCGAGGAGAAGCGGGAGACCCAGCGGGCCGAGCAGCAGGCCGACCCGACCCGGCCGCCGCTCCCCTGGTATCTGGGCGAGGGGATCGACATCGCCCAGGCCTCGCTCTCGCCGGGCGGCGACTGGATGATCGTCGTCACCCGCCCGAAGGAGGTCGACGAGGGCAAGACCTCTCCCATGGCCAGCTTCGTTACCGAGAGCGGCTATGTCGAGACCCACGAGGTCCGCTCCAAGGTGGGCACCGGCAAGCCGGTCACCCCCACGGTCCTGCTGCTCGACCTGAAGTCCCATGAGAAGCACGAGGTCGACCTCACGGTCCTGCCGGGGATCAAGGAGGACCCGCTGAAGGATCTGCGCGAGAAGGCGGCCGCCGCGAAGAAGGCGAAGGAAAAGGAAGAGAAAAAGGACGGCAAGGACGGCAAAGACGGGAAGGACGGCAAGAAGGAGGAGCCCGGCAAGGAGGGGAAGAAAGAGGAGCCGCCCCCCCCGACACCCCGGGTGCTCGAGCTCGAGCGGATCGTGTGGTCGGAGGACGGGAGCCGCGCGGCCCTCCTCTTCTGGGCCTTCGACAACAAGGACCGCTGGATCGCCACCCTGGAGCCTCCCACCGCGACTCTCGTCCCGCGGCACCGGCTGAGCGATCCGGCCTGGGTCAACGACTACGACTTCTTCGACCTCGGCTGGCTCGAGGACAACACGACGCTCTGGTATCTCTCCGAGGAGAGCGGCTACTCGCAGCTCTACACCCTCCAGACGGCGCCGGGCAAGGCCGCCGCCCGGCCGCGGCAGCTCACCCACGGCAGCTTCGAGGTCTCGATCCCCGTGCTCACGAAGGACGGCCGGAGCTTCTACTACCGGGCGAACGCCGACCATCCGGGCGTCTACAACGTCTGGCGCCTCGACGTCGCGAGCGGCGAGAGTGAGCCGATCAGCAAGCTCGGCGGCCTGACCGACTTCCGCCTCTCGCCCGACGAGGACCGGCTCCTCCTGATCAACTCCCAGCTCGCGCGGCCGAACGAGCTGTTCGTCCAGGCGACCGAGCCCGGCGCCGAGGCGCGGCAGGTCACCCACACGGTGAGCCAGGAGTTCCTCTCCTACGACTGGACGATCCCCGAGATCGTGCCGGTCCCCTCCACGCACGCCAAACAGCCGGTGTACTCGCGGGTCTATACGCCCAAGGGGTTCGATCCCGCGCGCAAATACCCGGCGGTGGTCTTCGTCCACGGCGCCGGCTATCTCCAGGACGCCCACACCGGGTGGTCCGACTACTTCCATGAGTTCATGTTCCAGACCTTCTTGAACCAGAACGGCTACGTGGTGCTCGACATGGACTACCGCGCCTCGTCCGGCTACGGCCGCGACTGGCGCACCGCCATCTATCGGCAGATGGGGACCCCCGAGCTGGAGGACCTGGAGGACGGTGTGGCGTGGCTCTCCCGCACGAAGAGCGTCGACCCGGACCGGATCGGCGTCTACGGCGGCTCCTACGGCGGCTTCCTCACCTTCATGGCCCTCTTCCGCAAGCCGGACCTCTTCGCCGCCGGCGCCGCGCTGCGGCCGGTGACCAACTGGGCCAACTACAACCACGGCTACACCGCGAACATCCTCAACACGCCGGACATCGACCCCGAGGCATATAGGAAGAGCTCTCCGATCGTCTATGCCGAGGGGCTCAGGAAGCCGCTCCTCATCTGCCATGGCATGCAGGACGACAACGTCCATTTCCAGGACACCGTCCAGATCGTGCAGCGCCTGATCGAGCTCAAGAAGGAGAATTTCGAGACCGCCATCTTCCCCGTCGAGCCGCACGGCTTCCTCCAGCCCACGAGCTGGCTCGACGAATACCGGCGGGTGTACAAATTGATGGAGACCTATGTGAAGCCGGGGGGCGTGCGCTAAGATCCCCGCGAGGAGAGACGACCATGATCGCTTCCGACGTCCAGCAGCGCATCGACGCGCTCACCGAACAGCTCGCCAACCTCCGGGGGTATCTTTGAGGACACCGGCCTCGAAAAGCAGATGTCGGACATCGACCGGCAGATGCAGCAGCCCGGGTTCTGGGACAACCCCCAGAAGAACGCCGCCATCATGCAAGAGCGCCGCGCCCTCGAGCGGCGGCTGCAGACCCTGAACCGCCTCCGCTCCGACGCCGAGGAGCTCGCCACCTGGCGTGAGCTCCTCGCGGAGGGCGAGAGCGACCCTGATCTCGACCGCTTCCTGAACCGCCTCGAAGAGGAGCTGGAGAAGCTCGAGCTGGAGCTCAAGCTCTCCGGTCCCGACGACGACAAGAACGCCATCGTGGCGATCCACCCGGGCGCCGGCGGCACCGAGTCGCAGGACTGGGCCGAGATGCTCCTGCGCATGTACCTGCGCTGGGCCGAGCAGCACGGCTACGCCGTCGAGATGCTCGACCGCCAGGAGGGGGAGGAAGCCGGCATCAAGAGCGCGGTCTTCGCCGTGCGCGGCCCGAATGCCTACGGCTACCTGAAGGGCGAGGCCGGCGTCCACCGTCTGGTGCGGATCAGCCCGTTCGATTTCCAGGCGCGGCGGCACACCTCGTTCGCCTCGGTCGACGTCTATCCGGAGGTGGACGACACCGTCGAGATCATCGTCGAGGACAAGGACCTGAAGATCGACACCTACCGTTCCTCGGGCGCCGGCGGCCAGCACGTCAACAAGACCGAGTCGGCGGTGCGGATCACCCACCTGCCGAGCGGCATCGTGGTGGCCTGCCAGAACGAGCGGAGCCAGATCAAGAACCGCGCCATGGCGATGAAGGTCCTGCGCTCCCGCCTCTACGACCGGGAGATGCAGAGGCGCGCTGCCGAGCAGGCGGAGCGCGAGGGGAAGAAGATGGACAACTCCTGGGGGAGCCAGATCCGCAGCTACGTCCTCCACCCCTACCGCCTGGTGAAGGACCACCGCACCGGCGCCGAGGTCGGCGACGCCTCGCGCGTCCTCGACGGCGACGTCGACCCCTTCATCGAAGCCTGGCTCAAGGGCCAGATGGCGGCCCCGGGACAGGACGAGCTGGCGCTCTGAAGGGTGCCGTGCACGCCGTGGACCCTCACCCCCTAACCCCCTCTCCCACCCGCACTCCCCATCCCCCGGGAGAGGGGGGATCTTGCTGCCAATCTTGGGCGGGGGCTCCCCCTCGCCCGGGCGGGCGTGAGTGCGGGTGGGAGAGGGGGCCGGGGGGTGAGGGTTGGGCGGGCGGAGGCTCCGGGATCTCGCCATGAGGCTCGACTACGTCTCCCCCCTGCCGCCGGTCCGTTCCGGGATCGCCGACTACAGCGCCGACCTGCTGCCGCATCTGGCGGCGCAGGCCGACGTGCGGCTGATCCAGCTCCCGGACCAGCCGGTGGCTCCGGAGGTCGCGGCGCGCTGGCCGGTGGTGCCTTATGAATCGGCCGGCAGGGACTCGCAGGGCGAGCGCCTTCCTCTCTACCAGATGGGCAACAACCGGTGGCACGAGGGGGTGATGCGCCTCGCCTTCCGGCTCCCCGGGGTCCTCACCCTGCACGACGTCCTGCTCCACCACATCCTGCTCGACGTCACCCTCGGCCGCCACGAGTACGCGCCCTACGTCGAGCGCCTGGCGCGCGACCATGGGTGGATCGGGCGCGCCGCGGCCGTGGTCAAGCGCTGGGGTGCCTACGGCGACGCGGTGGTCTTCTCGCTGCCGGCCCACCGGGCACTCCTGCGCGCCCAGCGCGGGGTGCTCGTGCACAGCGAGTGGGCCGCCGGGGTGATCCGCGAGGAGGACCCGGAGATCCGCGTCCGCGCCATCCCGATGGGGATCCCGCTGCCTCCGCCGGCCGATCTCGCGGCGGGGCGGCGGATCCGCGAGCGCTTCGGCCTGCCTTTCGGGGCGCGGGTCCTCGGCTCGTTCGGCTTCCAGACGCCGATCAAGCGGACGGGCGCGGTGATCCGAGCCCTTGCCCGGCCCGGCCTCGCGGACGTCCACCTCCTCGTGGTAGGCGAGGTCTCTCCCGCGGTGGACCTGGAGGGCGAGGCCCGCCGGGTGGGGGTGGCGGAGCGCGTCCACCTGACCGACTTCCTTCCTTATGAAGAGTTCGAGGCGGCCATCGCCGCGGTGGACCTCTGCCTCAACCTCCGCTATCCCACGGCGGGCGAGACCTCGGCGTCCCTCCTGCGGGTCCTCGCGATGGGCGTGCCGGCCATCGTCTCCGACTACGCGCAGTTCGCCGACCTGCCCCGCGAGGTCGCCCTGCGGGTGCCTCTGGGAGAGGACGAGGAGGAGGCCCTGGCCGCGATGCTCCGCGATCTCTTGGCCCGGCCGGAGCGGCTGCGCGCCATGGGGGAGGCGGCGCGCGAGCTGATCCGCAGCCGCCACGGCCCGGAGCGCTCGGCCGCGGCGGTCCTCGAGGCCGCCGAGGAGTGGCGCGGCCTCCCCCCGCTCGACGACCGCCCGCCGGACGTCCCCGCCCCGACGAGCCTCGCCTGGGGCCGGCTCGACGGCACCCTGGAGGTCGCGGGCGCCGAGCTGCCGTGGCCGGACGGGGAGCGGCGGACGCTCTCCATTCGCCTCCGCAACACCGGCTTCGCCCGCTGGCTGGCGGGGGAGAAGGGACCCGGCGGCGTGGCCGTGGTGGTCAAGCTCTTCGCGGACGGCCAGGATCTCCTGGAGGGCCGGCCGTGGCTCGCCCTCCCGCGCGACCTCCTGCCCGGTGAGGAGACCGTGCTCGCCACCGAGGTCCGCCGGCCGCCGGGGCCGGCCTGGCTGTGGATCGAGCCCCACCTCTTCGGCGGCCTCGGCATCTCCAAATACGGCGGACCGTACTGGGAGCGCCACCTGTGAATCCGCGGGCGGTCTGGATCGGCGGCTGGGCCGTCCTCGGCGCCCTCCTCCTCGCCACGCTGGTGGGCGCGTGCCTCTTCGACCGCACCGGCCGCCCTTCGCTGGTGGGCGACGAGGCGACCTACGCCATGCAGGCGGCGAGCCTCGCCTGGGACTTCGACCTCGCCTACGCGCGGACCGACTACGAGCGCTTCGTGAGCCAGTGGGGCGGGCCGCCGGACGGCCTGATCCTGCAGAGCGGCGACGGGGGCGCGCACATCACCTATGGCAAGCCTTTCCTCTACGCCCTGGCCATCGCGCCCTTCGTGCGGGTGGCGCCGGTGCGCGGCGGCCTGATCGCCAACGTGGTCTATCTGGCGGTCGCGGCGGCCCTCGCCTCCTGGGCGTTGCGCCGCCGCCTGGGCGACGCCGCGCCCCTCTGGGTGGCGGTGTTCCTCTACGCCTCGGTCGCCTTCGGCTACGCCTTCTGGGTCCACGCCGACCTCTTCCTCCTCGCCACGACCGCGGCGGGCCTGGCGCTGGTCTACAGCTCCGGGCGCGGGCCGCACGATCCCCTGCCTTCTCTCTACGAGGAGCCCCGGCCGAAGCGGATCTTCCTCCGCTGGCTCCTGGCGGGCGCGCTGCTCGCCGTGGCCGGGGCGTTCCGGCCCTTCTATCTGGCCCTGCTTCTGCCGGCCGCTCTCGCCGCCCGCGCCGAGGAAAAGCGCCGGCCGGCCCTGCTGGGCCTCCTGAGCGGCGCCCTGGCCCTCCTCCTCGTCACGGCCCTCGTCCAGCAGCTCTCGGGCGGATCGTGGAGCGGGTACGGCGGCGAGCGCGGCGGCTTCTATCCGCGCACCGGCTATCCGGAGGTGGACTTCCCGGCGAGCCAATGGTCGCAGGTGCTCCGGCAGTGGGGGAACACCTCGTGGCTCCAGGAGGGCGGCGTCGAGCCGAGCTACAACGCGAAGCTCCTGGCCTGGAACGTCCTTTATCTGATAGCCGGCCGGAACGTCGGCGTCCTGCCGTACTTCCTGCCGCTCCTCGCCGGCTTCCTCGCCTTTGCGCGCGACCGCGGGCGCTGGGCGATCCCGCTCGCGGTGGGGCTCGCGGTGCTCGGCTTCCTCGTGCTGCGGCCCTTCAACTTCTATGGCGGCGGGGGAGCGATCGCCAACCGCTACTTCCTGCCGCTCTACCCGGCCTTCTGGTTCCTGGCCGGCCGGCGGCTCTCCGCGCGCTGGACGGTGCCGGTCGCGGCCCTCGCCGGAGCCTTCCTCTATCCTCTCTGGCTCCATCCCACGGCGTTCCCCGTCGGGGAGGACGGCCGCTACCGGCACGTCGGAGCCGTGGCCGAGCGGCTGCTCCCCTACGAGACCACGCAGAGCCACATCCCGGGCGGACAGGACTTCTCGGCGAACGGCCTCTGGTTCAAGCTGCTCTCCCACAGCGTCTACCGGGTCGAGGGGACCGGGAAGCTGCGGCTGGTCGGAGACAATCGGGGGGAGATCCTGGTGGGGAGCCCGCAGCCGATCGCAGGGCTGTACGTCCGTTTCGGCGTCGAGGCGCCGACCCACCTGGAGGCCGGCGGCGAGGACCTGCGCCCCACCATCTTCCACCCGGACGGCGGGATCACCTTCGAGGTGCCGCTGCCGCACGCCCGCGCGGTCCATCCGATGTGGTGGACCTGGAACGACTACTATCTCTACGCGCTGGACCTCCGCCTGCCCGGAGCGGCGGCTGCGCCGGTCGAGCTGGACATCCAGCCCGCCCAGAGCCTGATCCGGATTCAAAAGAGCGGGAGCTGACCATGGAGCACAGGAGCTGGATCATGGAGATCCGCGAGCGGCTGGCCTCGCCGCCGCCGCGCCGGCTGGTGGCGCGCGACCTGCGCCCCGCCTCGGTCCTGGTGCCGCTCTACGTCGACTCCGGCGAGCTGTGGACGATCCTGACCAAGCGCACCGACACGCTGCCGAGCCACCGCAGCCAGATCGCCTTCCCCGGCGGCGGGCGCGAGCTCAAGGAGGACCCCTGGGGGGCGGCGGTGCGCGAGGCGCAGGAGGAGATCGGCCTCCCGCCGCAGACCGTGCTCCGGCTCGGCGAGCTCGACGAGGGCGAGACGCCGGCCGGCTTCCGGGTGATCCCCTGCGTCGGCGCGGTGCCGCACACTTTCGAGGCGCAGCCCAACGCCGGCGAGATCGCCGAGGTCTTCAGCCTGCCGCTGACCGCCTTCGCGGGTCCGCAGCTGGTGGAGGAGCGGGCGGTGAAGATCGACGGCGTGGAGCGGATGCTCCGCATCTACCACGTCGGAGGCCGGCAGATCTGGGGCCTGACCGCGCGTATCCTGCAGAACCTGCTGGTGCGGCTGGGAATGGAGACGGAGGAGGAGCTGCCGTGAAACCGAAGAGGGGAAGAGGAGAGGACCTCACTACGTCCGACGCCAGGCCGGCGGAGGGGGTCCGCGTCATCACCCTGAAGGGATTCAAGTCCTTCGCTGAGCCTCAGGGCATCGAGATTCGGCCCCTCACCGTGCTCGCGGGTGCCAACAGCTCGGGGAAGTCGAGCGCGATGCAACCTCTTCTCATGCTGAAGCAGACTCTGGAGCACAGCTTCGATCCGGGCCCGCTGCTACTGGATGGACCTCATGTCCGGTTCAACTCGGCGTCTGAGCTTCTCTCTCGCGTCTCTCCCCGGAATCTGGCGGATGAGTTCGATGTCGGCATGAGGCTCGGATCGGACCTGAGCCTGAACTGGAGCTTCCGGCGGACACCGGACGACAAGCTCCAGATCAGCCAGATGGACCACGGAAGCTTTCTCCGGCCTCATGCCGTCTCGCTGACGCCGGACATGACGCAGGAGGAGATCGTTCGGCAGATCCGTCCGTTGCAGGGAGTCCACAAGAAGTTTCCCGGGACCATCTTCAAGGTCGTCCGGAACCGGTGCTTTCTCGGAGTCGTCGCAGAAGGCGCCGAGTCCTTGCCTCCCCTTCCTTGGACTTCGGACTTCGACCGGAGCTTGCGCTCGATCATCCATGTTCCCGGGCTCCGGGGAAACCCCAAGAGGACCTATGACGCGGCAGAAGTAGGGAAGACCTTTGCCGGGACATTCGAGCACTATGTGGCCAGCGTCATTGCGGGCTGGCAGGAAGATCCTCGCTTGGAGCACCTGGGGGAGCTGTTGGGCGATCTGGGGCTCACCTCGACAATCGCGGCGCAGCGGCTCAGCTCAACGCAAGTCGCGCTCCTGGTTGAGCGGCTTCCGGGGCGGCGGCGGAGCGGCGCACCGGATCTGGTCAACATGGCTGATGTGGGTTTTGGCGTCTCTCAAGTGCTCCCGGTTCTCGTGGCGCTTCTCACAGCGGAGCCGGGGCGCCTGGTCTACGTCGAGCAGCCCGAGCTGCACCTGCATCCGCGAGCCCAGCAGGCGCTCGCGGCCATCCTCTCCGCGACTGCGCAGCGCGGCGTACAGGTCGTTGTCGAGACCCACAGCTCGACCCTGCTCCTGGCATTGCAGGCGCTGATCGCGGAAGGGCGGCTTTCGCAGGATCTCGTCAAGCTCCACTGGTTCTCACGAGACGCTTCCGGTATCACGCAGGTCCATAGCGCTGATGTCGACAAGTTCGGTGCCTATGGCGACTGGCCGGAAGATTTCGGAGAGGTCCGAGCGGGCGTAGAAGGTCAATATCTCGACGCCGTAGAAGCCGCTGCCTTCGGGAAGGGAAAGAATGGCCGCCGGAAAACGGATCGTCGTTGACGCATCCGTCGCCAGGTCGGCGGGGCGGGTCCCTGTCCCGGGTTTTGTATCCAGCCAATGCAGGACGGTCCTGGACACCATCCTCGAAGCCCGGCATCTGATCGCGCTCGACTCGGAAGGTTTGCGGGAATGGCCGCGCTCCCTCGGCCGCGCGGCGTTCGAGCTCTGCGGCAAAATCCACTTCTTCCGGCGCTGTGGAGACGCCCCACGGGGCATCTCTACAGTGGGGGGCTGGCCTCCGGATGCCGGGTACACCCCTCTCCCTTCGAGGTACTCCCCTCTCCCTTCGAGGTAACAGGCCTCCCCCTTCGAGGTACACCCCTCCCCCTTCGAGGTGCAGGCCGTCTCCCTTCGAGGTACCGGCCTCCCCCTGCCAGGTACCGGTCTCCCCCTTCGAGGTACAGTGCCTCCCCCTTCGAGGTACAGGCCTCTCCCTTCGAGGTACACCCCTCTCCCTTCGAGGTACAGTGCCTCGCCCTTCGAGGTACACCCCTCTCCCTTCGAGGTACAGGCCTCGCCCTTCGAGGTACAGGCCTCTCCCTTCGAGGTACGGGCCTCTCCCTTCGAGGTACACCCCTCTCCCTTCGAGGTACAGGCCTCTCCCCGCCATCTCCAGGCTTCCCCCTCCGAGGTCTGACAAAAATTTGCCGGGGGGGGGATTGCGCGCTTCCGCTTCAACTGGTGTTACACTCTACGCATAGATAAGGAAGGACCCTCCCGGCAGTACCTCCGTCCTGGATCGAGGCCTGTCCGCCCGTCTGGGCCCCTCCCCTCCGCAGCGGCGGAGTGGGGCGATGTATGCCGGAAGAGATTTTGGGTAGGCCTGACTGTGAAGCGCGCAACAAAAGTCCTGTGGAATTCGACACTTGCGCGGCTGCGGCCAGCGGGTGTAGAGTTCCCACACTGGTCCATATAGTCATAGATGCATTGGCTATCTTGACACCGGTGTGTTTTGCTGCTAGCTTCGAGCGAAGCTTTAAGTAACCGCCCGTAAGTAGGCTTTGCAACTAGGGTTTCCAGGGGGGCTTGAAACGCCGTGCTCTTCTCCCGATCCAAGAAAGGTGTAGTCGGCCTGGACGTCGGCAGCTCCGCCATCAAGCTGGTGGAGCTGCGGGAACGCAAGGGGGAGTACCACCTGCAGCGTCTCGGCGTCGAGCCTCTGTCACCGGAGGCCATCGTGGACGGCTCGATCATGGACTCGTCCCTGGTCGTCGACGCCATCCACCGGCTGAACGACCAGACCAAGGTCAAGAACACCTCCTACGCCACCTCCCTCTCCGGCCACTCGGTGATCATCAAGAAGATCCAGCTCCCCGCCATGCCGCCGGAGGAGCTCGCCGAGTCGATCCAGTGGGAGGCCGAGCAGTACATCCCCTTCGACATCAACGACGTGCGTCTCGATTACGTCGTGCTGACCGACGGCGAGCCCGGGCGGGACAACATGGAGGTCCTCCTCGTCGCGGTCAAGCGGGACAAGGTCAACGACTACGTGTCGGTGATCAGCCAGACCGGCAAGTCTCCCGCCATCGTGGACATCGACGTCTTCGCCGTGCAGAACGCCTATGAGGTGAACTACGACCTCGACCCCAGAAAGGTCGTGGCCCTCATCAACATGGGCGCCGGGGTGACCAACATCAACATCCTGGCCCGCGGCACGACGGTCTTCTGGCGCGACATCTCTTTCGGGGGCCACCAGTTCACCGAGGCCCTGCAGCGCGAGTTCAACCTCTCGTTCGCGCAGGCCGAAGCCCTGAAGCAGGGCGAATCGGTCGACCGCTACTCCCCCGGCGACGCGCGGCCGGTGCTCGACCAGGTGTCGGCCGAGATGGCGTCCGAGATCCGCAAGACCTTCGACTTCTTCTCGGCGACGTCGTCGGAAGGGCCGGTCGACGAGCTCGTCCTCTCCGGCGGTTGCGCCCTGACGCCGAACCTGCTGCAGGTGCTGCGCGACCGCTTCGAGGTGCCGACGGAGCTGATGAACCCGCTGCGCCGGATCAAGTACAAGGAGAGCGACTTCGACGCGACCTGGTTGCAGTCGATCGCTCCGATGATGACGGTGGCCATGGGGCTCGGCATCCGCAAGGTGGGGGACTAGGCGATGATCAAGATCAACCTGCTCGCCGAAGGCAAACGCCCCGCCGCGGTCCGCAAGTCGAAGTCCGCTGAGCTGCTCAAGGGGCAGGACATCGGGCAGTGGCTCCTCGCCGCCGGCTTCTTTCTCGGCTTGATCGTCGCGGTCTTCTTCTGGTGGGAGACCAGGAAGGAGAAGGTGGCGCAGGACGAGGAGATCGCCGCCGCGCAGGCCGAGGTCCAGTCCCTCGAATCGGTGATCAAGGAGGTCGAGGACTACAAGGCCAAGAAAGGCGAGCTGGAGCGCAAGATCGGGATCATCAACGATCTCAAGGCCAACCAGGTCGGTCCGGTGCGGGTGATGGACTACGTCTCCAGGGCCCTCCCCGAGCTCCTCTGGCTCGACCGCATGACCATGGACGGCTCGCTCATCACGATCGAGGGGCGCGCCTTCAACACCAACGCCGTGGCGAACTTCATCGAGAACCTGGACAAGGTCCCCGAGTTCGACGAGCCGACCCTCAAGGACACGACGGAACAGTCGGGCGGCGTCTACAAGTTTTCCATCGAGTTCAAGTATTCGTTCGCCAAACCCGCTCCGGAAGGCGGCACGACGCCCGGTGGTGCCGCGGCGCCGGCGGCTCCGGCGACCAGCGGACCGGCCACCACCGCACCGGCGTCGACGGCAGGGTAGGAGGCAACCCGATGGCTCTCAAGACTGGACTGGAAGGAAAGCCCTGGTACTTCGGGACGGGCGTCGGGTTGGTGCTGGGCGGGCTGATCTTCGGCCTCGGCTGGTGGCAGTTCATCCAGCCGATCAAGGAAGAGATCGTGCGCGGCGACCAGACCCTGGCCGACCTGCAGACCAAGATCCAGGAAGGGCGCGCCGCCAAGCAGCAGCTTCCCAAGTTCCGCGAGGAGGTGCGGCAGCTCGAGCTGGAGCTCGACAAGCTGCTGCGCATCCTGCCCGCCCGGCGCAACACGCCGGACCTGCTGCGCCGCATCCGCGCCCTCGCCGAGCAGGGGGACTTCGCGCTCAAGCGGTTCACGCCCAAGGACCTGCAGGACAAGGAATTCTTCAGCGAGTGGCCGATCGAGCTCAGCGTCGACGGCACGTACCACAACCTGGCGCTCTTCTTCGACCGGATCAGCCGCTTCTCGCGGATCATCAACATCGAGAACCTGCAGATCTCGGCGGTGCCCGATCCGAAGAGCACGTACACCATCTCCGCCAATTTCAACGCCAAGACGTTCGTCTACAAGGAGCCCGAGCCGGCGACGCCGAGCACGGCCGCCGCGCCCGGAGCCGCAGCGCCGCCGGCGGACAGCCCGGCTGCCCGCGCGCGCGCCGGCGCTCCTCCCCCGGGAGAAGGCGTATGAGAAGTCACCGTGCCATCCTGCTGGCGGCTCTGCTCGGCTCCGGTGTGACGCTCGCCGGAGTGGGGGCGGCCCAGCCGCAACAGAAGCCCCAGCAGCAGCAGCCCGCAAAGCAGCCGCAGGCGGAGGCGCCGCCCGCCCAGGAGCCGGAGGTCACTCCCGGCCCGGACATCGACCAGATCCTCGAAGGCGAGGAGGAGGTGCTGTCCGGCAGCGGATTCACCTACGATCCGGGCAACCGCCGCGATCCCTTCAAATCCCTGCTCGTCGAGCAGCAGGCCCGCGAGTTCCGCGGACCCCGGCCGGAAGGCATCCCCGGCCTGCTGATCGACGAGATCGACCTGACCGGAATCTGGCGCACCAGCAAGGGCTTCGTGGCCCAGGTCGTCGCCAGCAACCAGAAGAAGACCTATCTGCTGAAAGAGGGCGACCAGCTCTATGACGGCGATGTGGTCAGCATCAACAAAAAAGAAGTAGTCTTCAAGCAGATCGTGCAAGATCCGACGGCCCTCAAGCCGTTTCGCGAGGTGGTGAAGAGCCTGAATCCGGCATAACGGATTCGGTGTTTCTGGCCCCGATCAGGGAGGCGAGTGCCATGGGAGATGTGGTCATCTTAAGACAGCGCGACGCGTGGCAACGTCTGATCGCCACGGCAGCGGTCCTGGCCTTGGCGGCCGGGGTCGCCTGCACCTCCTCCAGGCCGGCGAAGGTCGTCGAAGCGACGCCTGCGGCAGCCGAGACGGCGGCAACGGGAGGAGACGAGGCGGCGCGGCCGACTACCACGACGGCCGAGAT
This sequence comes from Thermoanaerobaculia bacterium, assembly GCA_035637095.1. Classification (GTDB taxonomy): domain Bacteria; phylum Acidobacteriota; class Thermoanaerobaculia; order Multivoradales; family UBA5704; genus UBA5704. Next base: position 6,247 of record DASPXX010000213.1, on the reverse strand, counting down.
TCGCACCTTGGATCTCCGGGAAGGTGCTCCGGAGGTCTTCATCGACCTGGAAGCGAGCGCTCCCCTGGTGTGGACCAGCTTCCGCAACGCCGACGGCAAGGTGATCGTCGAGCTGCCCAACTCGCAACCCCGCGCCGGCGTCTCCGGCATGCAGCCGTCCGAAGGGCTGATCTCCTCGCTCGCCGTCGAATCCAGCACCGAGGGGAGCCGGCCGTTGACCCGGCTGGTCATCTCCACCCGCCAGGAGGTGGAGCACTCGGTTTCGGCCGACGGCAACAAGCTCGAGATCAAGCTGCAGCCCGTGGAGACCGCCCAGGCCGCCCCGGCCGGCGGCCAGCTGACGTTCGAGCCCCTGCCGTCCGCGGCGCCCGCTCCGGAGCCCGCACCTCCTGCCTCTGCCCCGGGTGGCGGCACGCCGGACCGGCCCGCGGTGTCGCCCGAGCCCTCCGGAGTCGCCGCCACGCGGCTCGACGGGATCGAGGTCCTCGCCTCGGACGGCGGTGCGGTGGTCCGCATCGCCGGCGACGGCGAGTTCCCCTACTCGACGTTCGCCCTCGAGGCGCCGGACCGCTTCGTCATCGATCTCGACGGCGTGGTCAACCGCAGCCAGCGCAGCAGCATGACGGTCGCCGGCGGCGTGGTCGAGCGCGTCCGGGTGGCCCAGTTCAAGCCCGCTCCGAAGGCGGTCTCGCGCGTGGTGTTCGACCTCCGCGCCCCGGTCGTGCCGGTGATCGAGCGCACGGCGGACGCTCTGGTGGTGACCTTCCCGGCCAGCGGCATGGCCGCGGTCTCCACCGCCCCCTCCCCGGAGGAGCCGGCTCCGGCCCCCCAGGCCGAGCAGCCCATGCAGCCGGCCCCCGCGCCCAGCGTGTCCATGCCGGCCGAGAGCCCGTCCGACCTGTCGCTGGCCCCCCGGCCCGACATCCAGATCGCGCAGACGCGCCCGCCCTCCGGTGTCGAGGTCGAGGAGGCGCCGCCCACACCTCCGACGCCGGTGCGCTCGCGGCCCGCGGCTCCGTCGGTCGTGCACGTCGAGCCGTCGACCCCGCCGGCCGGGCCGCGCGAGGTGGCGCCGACCGGCGGCAGCTCGACGCTCGGGCTCGACACCTTCCAGAGCCAGTCCCTGGGCCAGTCCGAGAAGGTCTATACTGGGGAGCCGATCGACCTCAAGGTCACCAACGCGGACGTCACCGAGGTGATCCGGACGTTCGCCCAGATCAGCGGGATCAACATCGTGGTGCAGCCCGGTGTGGCGGGGACGGTGACCGCCGAGCTCGACAACGTTCCCTGGGACCAGGCGCTGGAGCAGATCCTGAAGATCAACGGCCTGTCCTATGAGCTGGAAGGCAACGTGATGCGCATCGCTCCCGCCGCCGTCCTGCGGCAAGAGGCGCAGGAGAAGCAGCAGCTCGCCCAGGCCCAGGCGCTGTCGATCCCGCTGCGCACCGTCTTCCGCCGCCTGAGCTATGCCGATGCCACCGAGATCGCGCAGCTCCTGAGAAGCGGCCAGGCCGGGCTCCTCTCCCAGCGCGGCAGCGTCATCGTCGACGAGCGGACGAACAGCCTGATCATCAAGGAGCTGCCGCAGTTCATGGACACCGTCATCTCGGTCATCGACCGGCTCGACACCCCCGAGCCGCAGGTGATGATCGAGGCGCGGATCATCGAAACGACGAAGCGCTTCACCCGCGACATCGGCATCCAGTGGGGCTTCGACGCGATCGCCGACGCCGCCCATGGCAACACCACGGGCCTGATCTTCCCGAGCAACATCACCGGCGGCGGCAACGTGAACGTGCCGGGCGGCGGCGACAACGGGACGATCAACCTGCGCCTCGGCAACGTGCTCAACACCTTCAACCTGGACGTGGCTCTCCAGGCGGCCGAGAGCGAAGGCCTGATCAACATCCTCTCCGCGCCCAAGGTGGCGACTCTCAACAACCAGCCGGCCTCCATCCAGAGCGGTGTGCAGATCCCGATCCAGACGATCGCGAACAACACCGTGACCGTGCAGTACGTCAATGCCACGCTGCGGCTGGACGTCACCCCGCAGGTGACCGCCGAAGGGACCGTGATGATGGACATCCAGATCCAGAAGCGCGAGCCGCAGCTCGCCTTCCTGGTCCCCGGAGCCACCAACGCCCCGATCGCCACCAAGGAGGCCACGACCCGCCTCCTGGTCCGCGACGGCGGGACGGCGGTGATCGGCGGCATCTATCGCGTGTCGACCGACCAGGGCGAGGACCGGGTGCCCGGTCTCGCCAACATTCCGATCATCGGACATCTGTTCAAGAACAAGTCGCGGCGCGAGGAGAATGAAGAGCTGCTGATCTTCATCACGCCGCGGGTGATCAAGATCTAAACCGGCGCGGAGCTTTTGCCATGAAACCGAAAGCCACACTCTGCCTGATGCTCGTCCTGTTCGCCGCCCTCGCCGGTTGCCGGGAGAGGACGGACCGCCGCGAGGGGACGGTGCTGCTGTCCATCACCGACTTCGACGGCTTGCCTCTCGTCGTCTCCGCCTCCGCTTCGACGGTCGTGCAGGCGGACGAGATCGTCCTGCGCAACGTCCCCAAGGACCCCACGGGGACGACGAGCGACCTGCAGTCGATCGAGATCCGCTCGTACGAGATCCGGTTCGTGCGCCGGGACACCGGCACCAAGGTCCCGCCGTCCCTGGTCCAGGGGTGGTTCGGGCTCGTTCCGGTCGGCGGCAATGCGACTCTCAACAACGTGCCGATCCTCATGGCGGACCAGATGCTCAATCCTCCCATCCTCGATCTCGCCCGCAACGGGGTGGACCGGGAGACGGGGACCGCTGTGATCGTCCTGGATTGCTACATGCGTTTCTTCGGCCGCACGCTGTCGGGCGACGACATCGCCAGCGACCCGGCCCGCTTCACCATCGAGGTCAGGCCGTGACGGCCGTTCGGGAGCCCGGTATGAAACCCTTGAAGATCCTGTCCTGTCTCGTCTTCGGGCTCGCGCTCGCCCTCGCGGGCTGCACGTCCGATTCCCCGACCGAGCCGGGCGGCGGCGGCGGCACTCCGGCGACGCCCAAGGTGCCGGAGCCGGTGACGACGTTCCGCGTCACCGTCACCGCCAACCCGACGCAGGTCGCGGCCGGCAGCAACACGCCGAGCAACATCACGGTCGACGTGGTGCGCAACGACACCGGCCAGCCCCCGGCGGACCTGACGGAGGTGACGCTCACCACCAACCTCGGCGGCTTCGGAGCCACCGGCGGTCCGCAGACGGTCACCCTGCAGCTGGTCGGCGGCCGGGCGCAGGCCGTCCTCTTCCCCGGCACCGACATCGGCACGGCCACCGTGCGCGCCGTGGTCGGACCGAGCGCCGGCGCGGCCAACGTCCAGATCGGCCAGGCCGCGACCTTCTTCGTCTCCTCGATCGTCCCCGGTGTCGGGGACCCGCAGGGAGGCGATGAGGTGACGATCAACGGCGGCGGCTTCGATCCGCCGGTCCGGGTGACCTTCAACAACGCGACGGCCCAGGTCCTCTCCGTCCAGTCGAACCGGATCCGCGTGCGGACGCCGTCGGCCACCGCGGCGGGCGTCACCGTGCCGGTGGGCTCCACCGCTCCGGTCGACGTCGGCGTGACGATCAACGTCAACGAAGTCGGGACGGCGACCGACTCGCTGGCCAACGGGTTCACCTACGCTCACGGCGGCGGCGGCATTCAGCAGCCGGAGATCTTCGCCGTCTCGCCGGCCTCCGGCACCAACGACGGCGGCACCACGGTCCGCATCACGGGCAGCGGCTTCCAGGCGCCTGTCCAGGTCTTCTTCGGCCTCGGGTCCACCGTGGACAACTTCAACGGCGTGGAGGCGCAGGTCCAGTCGGTGACCGCCAACGAGCTCATCGTCGTCTCGCCGGCCGCCCGGGGCTTCGGGCAGAACCTGGTCAACCAGGTGGTCGACCTCCTGGTGAAGAACGTCAACAGCGGCATGAGCACCATCGTGCAAGACCGCTTCAAGTACGGCTCCGACGTTCTCATCACCGCCATGGGCCCGGGCTCCGGCTCGTTCCTCGGCGGCACGCACGTGACCATCTTCGGCCAGGGCTTCGACGCGCCGGTGGCGGTGTCGCTCGGCGGCATCGGCCAGCAGGTGGTGTCGGTGACCGGCACGGAGATCGAAATCATCACGACGGGCGTCGCCGTGGCCACGTGCCCCGCGAACGGCTTCGTCACGGTCACCGGCGTGAGCGTGACCAACATCGAGAGCGGCGCCACCGGGACCGCTCCCAACCTGGCCTTCAACTTCTCGGTGCCGCGTCCGCTGATCTTCAACCTCAGCCCGACCTCCGGCGTCATCGGTACGACCGTGACCATCTCCGGCTCCGACTTCCCGAGCCAGCTCCGGGTGACTTTCGGTGGCGATACGACGAGCGGCGCCTCGGCCCCGGTCATCTCCAACACTCCGACCACGATCAAGGTCACGGTGCCCTCGCCGCCGCCGGCCTTCACCTTCAACACCCGGCCGTGCGACGCCAACGGCGACGGCAACGCCGCCGGCACGCAGAACGTCGCGACCCCGATCAGTGTGACGGTGACCGATCTGGGAGGCACCGGCTGCGCGACGACGCTGGCCAACGCCTTCTTGCTGACCCCGCCGAACACCACCTGCACCGGCGACACCGCTCCGACGCCCGCGTGCAATGACGGCATCGACAACGACTCGGACGGTCTGATCGACTTCGGAACGGGTGCGACCAACGATCCGGGGTGCACCAGCGCGACCGACAACACGGAGTAGCTGCAGCGGCCCCGACACATCCACTCACCAGGCCGGCGCCTTTCGGGCGCCGGTCTTTTTCGTTCTCCGGGAATGGACGGCCCCCCACCAGCGTTCGTATACTGGATCGCTATGAAACACGCTGTGCGCACTCTCCTGCTGTCTGTCTTCGTTGTCGCCGCGCTGGGCTGCGACAAGGCCACCCCGACCGCGCCGAGCGGGTCGACGCTCGCCATCACCGCCAACCCGTCCAAGATCGGGCTGAGTGGGAGGTCCACGATCACCATCATCGGCCGGCAGCCGAACGGCAGCCCGATGCGGGAAGGAACCGAGATCCGCCTGTCGACGACCCTGGGGACGATCGATCCGCAGGTCCTGATCGACAACGATGGCAACGCGACAGCCACGTTGCGGGGGGACGGGCGGAAGGGAGCTGCCACGGTGACGGCGCAGACCGGTACCGTATCCGGAGGCGGGAGCGGTGGGGCCGCTGGAAGCGGTGGAAGCTCGGGAGGAACCTCGTCCGGCTCGTTGAGCGTGCAGACGACGGTGCAGATCGGCGAGACGGACGACACGAAGCCGACCCTTCTCGTCAGCGCCAACCCCAATGTGATTCCCGTGGGCGGGACCTCGACCATCACCGTCATCGCCCGGAACAGCGATGGATCACTCGTCTCCAGCGGCCAGGAGGTCATCCTGACCACAACTTTGGGAACTCTCCAGCCCAAACGGCCCACGACCAATTCCAGCGGAACGGCGACCTCGATTTTGACCGTGCAAGATCAGGCGGGTACCGCCAAGATCACAGCTGTTCTGGGAAGCAGCAGTGCCGAGACCACGGAGATCCAGGTCAAGGATGCGACGCTCACCTTGACGGCGAATCCTTCGGCCGTCGATGAAGGTACCATCCCGGCGATCACCCTCACGGCCATCTTGGCGAAATTCCCGAGCGGAGGAGTGGCGGGCAAGAAAATCACCTTCTCGGCGCAGAGAGGAACGCTGAGCGCGAGCACGGTGGAGACTGCGACCAACGGAGAGGCCGTCGTTACGTTGGCTCTCGGGGCCCAGACGGTTTCCAGCGACGAGACCTTTACGGTGACGGCCACCGCTCCTTCCAGCAGTGGCGAGGCTTTGACGGCGACGGTGACGATCACGATCCGAAACAAGCCGACCTAAGCTGCAATCCTCTGATTCCCCTGCGGTTGCGGGCAGCGCCGCAGGGGAGCCCCTGCTATAATGCAGCCACTTTGGCGATCCTGACCGACCTAACCCGCCCCGTTCCCGTGCTTTACCCCTCCGGGTCGGGAGTCCCGCGATGACCGACGGAGTCTTTCCCGACCGCCTGAACCAGCTGCGTGCACGCTGGGATGCCGACCCCGCGTCGAGGATCTTCCTGCAGCTCGCCGAGGAGTACCGCCATCTCGGGCGGGTCCAGGACGCCCTGGCCGTCCTCGACAAAGGCCTCAAGGAGCACCCTGGCTATCTGTCCGCCC
>DASPXX010000212.1:0-7398 GCA_035637095.1 Thermoanaerobaculia bacterium | reverse complement strand
TGGCATGGCATGGAGGCCGCGACCATGCCTGGCTGGTGCAACGGCAGCGCCGGCCACCTCTTCCTCTGGACCCAGGCGGCCGAGATGCTCCACGAGCCGCGCTGGCGCGACCTCGCCGAGCGGACCGCCTGGAACACCTGGGAATCGCCCGACACCGTCAGCAGCCTCTGCTGCGGCCTCGCCGGCCGCGCCTACGCCCTCCTGAGCCTCTGGCGCAAGGGTGGAGGCCCCGAATGGCTGAAGCGCGCCCGCACCCTCGCCAACCGGGCCGCCCGCATGAATCTGGATACCGAGACCCCCGACAGCCTCTACAAAGGAGCCATGGGCGTGGCCGCCCTGGCCGCCGATCTGGCGAGGCCCGAGCAGGCTGCGATGCCGCTGTTCGAAGAAGAGGGTTGGTAGCCCCTCACTTCGGCGCCACGCTCAGGATCTTCGCGATCTTCTTCGCATCCTCCGGCAGCAACCCTGCCGCGGGCAGCCGGGGGACCAGCCGCGCCCAGCGCTCCTCGCGGGCGAAGACCTCGCGGAAGAGCGGCAGGGCCTCGTCCTCCTTGCCGGCGGCAAAGAGGCTCACCGCTTCCCAGAAGGGCAGCTCGGCGATGTCGGGGGCGAGCTTCGCGGCGCGCGTGTAGTGCTCGACCGCCTTGGGGATGTCGTTGACCGCGACCGCGTCGTCTCCGAGGTTCATCTCGGCGTAGGCGCGGTGCAGCCCGAGGAGCCGGCGGAGCTCCGCCAGGGGCTGCGGGTTGTCGTCCACCCGCAGGTCCACCAGGCGGTCGCGCCAGGGCTCGCCGGTCGGGTGGGCGCGCACGACGATCAGCGCGGCGCTCTGCCGGCCGCGGATGTCGCCCCCCTCGGCCTGCGCCGCATCCAGAGCCGCCAGCATGCGCTCCGCCAGATCTCCCTGGGCGGCCGCGAACGCGCGCGCCATCGCGGGCCAGACCGTCGGCTTGTCCATCAGATTGGCCTGGACGGAGAAGCCGTCGCCCGCTTGGTTGCCGGCGGCGGCGATGCACTTCGGGCCGGTCCAGGCCGCCACCCGCCCCTGCGTGTCCACCATCGCCACCTGGCGGACGTCCTTCTGGGGGTCCTGGGCGAGCAGGGCGTCGAGCGCCTCGCGGGCCGACTTCCCCTCCTTCATGAGCTGCAGACCCTTCGGCCCGTACTCGATCCTGGTGAAGGACTGCGTCGCCACCGCGCCGACGCCGGCCTCGGCCCAGGGGACCGAAGGCCCCACCTGGAACCAGTGGCTCTGCACGGCGACGCCGAAATCGCCGGTGACCGGGTCGCGCGCCACGATCGAGAAGGTCGCGCCGGCGGGCAGGGGGAGGACGGCGAGCAGCAGGAGCAGGAAGGCGGCAAGTTTCATGGGAATCCTCCGGTTTCGGATACTGGATTCTAGGTTCCGGCCCGGCCCCGGTGGAAGAGAAGTCTTTTGCCCGGAGGAAAAAGGGCCTAGAATTTCAGTGCTTGGAGCGTTCAACCGTGGAGATCTTCAGCCCTGTGCTCCACCGCCCGCCTCTGGCGGACACGCCGTGGCGCGTGCGCGTCGTGCGGCTCATCCCGCTCGGCGGAGCGCTCGTCCTCACGGCGGCGCTCCTGGCCTTCCAGATCTCCCTGGGCGCGGCGCGGGTCTCGCCCCTCCTCCTGGCCGCGGGGCTCGCCGTCGTCTGGCTCCTCGCCCTCTGCGGCCATCTGGGCGCCCTGGCCCGGATGCGGGGACGGACGGCGAAGCAGGCCCTGAGCCGCCTCGATACCGAAATCGCGGAGCGCGCCCGGGCCGCCGAGGCCCTGCGCCGTGAGGAGGAGCGCTACCGTCTCCTCTTCGAGCGCAATCCGGGGGGCGTCTACCGCAGCACGGTGGACGGCCGTCTCCTCGACTGCAACGAAGCCTTCGCCCGCATGTACGGCTATCCCAGCCGCGAGGCCATCCTCGCCCAGCCGTCTGCGGACCTCTACGTCGACCCCGCGGACCGCACGGCCCTGATCGCGCGGCTGTTCGAGGAGGGCTCGCTCCTCCACGTCGAGGTCCTCTTCCGCAAGTCCGGCGGCGAGCCGTTCTGGGGCCTCATGTGCGAGAGCCTGCTGCGCGACGAGGAGGGCTCCCTGTCGATCCTCGAAGGGACCATCGTCGACATCACGGCCTTGAAGCAGGCCGTCACCGAGCGCGAGCAGGCCGACGAGGCCTTGCGGGAGAGCGAGTCGAGCATCCTCAGTCTCTACAACATCGCCTCGGCGCAGAACCTGACCTCCGAGGGGAGGATCCAGGCGCTCTTGGAGCTGGGCTGCCAGCGCTTCGACCTGGAGATCGGCATCCTGGCCCGCGTCCAGGGGGAGCGCTACGAGGTGGTCGCCGTGCGCTCGCCGGACAACTCGATCGTGCGCGGCGTGGTCCTCGAGCTGTCCGACACCCGCGACCGCGAGACCCTGGAGGACCGCACCACCGTCTCCTTCGAGCGGGCGCGCAGCTCGCCGCGGAGCACCCATCCGGCCTTCGCGGCCTGGGGCATGGAGTCGTACCTCGGCGCGCCGGTGCGGGTGGCCGGCCGGGTCTTCGGCACACTGAGCTTCGGGGCGCCCGATCCGCGCGCGACGCCGTTCAAGCCGGCGGACCTGGAGTTCCTCAAGCTGATGACCTTGTGGCTCGGCGGCGAGCTGGAGCGCGAGCAGCGCAACCGGGAGATCGTCCTCTTGAGCGAGCTCGGAGGGCTGCTCCAGACCTGCGACTCGATCGAGGAGGCCTACCAGGTCATCTCGCGCCAGGGCCGCAAGCTCTTCCCGGACCTCTCCGGCGCGCTCTACCGGCTGAGCGCCTCGCGCAGCGACCTGGAGCTCGTCTCCTCCTGGGGGGAGCCGGGGCCGTGGCCGGAGTCCGACTTCTTCCGTCCCGAGGACTGCTGGGGTCTCCGCCTGGGGCGCGAGCACTGCGTGGAGGACCCCGCCGCCGACCTGATCTGCCGCCACGTCGGGGAGCAGGACCCGCCGCGCTACCTCTGCGTGCCGATGATGGCCCAGGGCGAGGCCCTGGGTGTGCTCCACCTGCGGATCGATCCCTCCCGGGCGGCGGCGGGGGCCGTCTCGCCGCTCAACGAGGCGCGGCGCCGGCTGGCCACGGCGGTCGCCGAGCACACGGCCATGGCGCTGGCCAACCTGAGCCTGCGCGAGACGCTGCGCCACCAGTCGATCCGCGATCCGCTGACCGGCCTGTTCAACCGGCGCTACTTCGAGGAGTCGCTGGAGCGGGAGGTCCGGAGGGCGCGGCGGCGCAGCATGCCGCTCGGCGTGATCATGCTCGACCTCGACCGCTTCAAGGTGGTCAACGACAACTTCGGCCACGAGGCCGGGGACGTGCTGCTGCGCGGCCTGGGAGAGCTCCTGCGGCGCAACGTGAGGGGAGAGGACGTGGCCTGCCGCTGGGGCGGCGAGGAGTTCGCCCTTCTGCTGCCCGAGGCGACGCTCGAAGTGGCACGCGGGCGCGCCGAGGAGCTGCGCGCCATCGTGAAGGACCTCAAGGTGCACTACCAGGATCGCGTCCTCGGTCCGCTCACCATCTCGCTCGGCGTGGCCGTCTTCCCGGACCAGGGCCTCTCGGGCCAGTCCGTGCTGCGCGCCGCCGACGCCGCCCTCTACCAGTCCAAGGCCGCCGGCCGCGACCGGGTGACCTCGGCGTTGCAGATCGCGGGATAAGATCTCGGAGTCATGCCGAAGAAAGCGCTCAAGAGGCACATGGCGGATTGGAGAGTGCTGGCCGCAGCGGTGGCGCGCAATCTCGGAGACCTCGACCACCTGCGGAACACCCTGGAGACCCTGAACACGAGCCTGGACCGGATCGTGGAGGTGCGGCGGCTCCAACTCGCTCTGCGGGCGGCGGCCCAGCAGGCCACCCGGGACCTGGAAGCCGCCATGGACGCCGCGACTGTCGCTGCGGTGAGCCTGAACCAGGGAGTCGTCGGGACTTACGGAAACCGGACTGAAAAGTTGCGCGAGTTCGGTCTGCGGCCCCGCAAGGGTCCCGGACCGCGGAAGAAGACTCCCGCCGCCGCCAAAGATGAGCCCGCCGCGCCGCGCAAGCCCCGCCGGTCACGCAAATAGCCAGGAGAGCCGTCCGATGATCGGGGGAACGCTTCCCCTCATCATTTCCGCCGCCGGAAGATGAGGGGAACGGTTCCCCCAATCATTTGAGTCGTCGGGGAGGCGGGGAGAGCCTCAAAATGTTGAGGGGAAGCGTTCCCCCAATCATTTGACCTGCCGGAATGGTAGGGAGAGCCGCGGAATGATGAGGGGAGCCGTTCCCCTCATCATTCGGAACGCCAGATGATGAGGGGAAGCGTTCCCCTCGTCTTTCCAGGCTCCGGAGAGCAATCCGGGATCCTCGGGGAAGATGTCTTCCGTCGCGACGGAGTAGAATTCCGCGGGGAAGACAGGGAATGTCCACGGAAGAGTCCAAGGAAGCGCTACTAGCCAGGCTGGGCCGGACCGGAGATTGGAGCGTCGCCGGCAGGGACTTCCGGCAGATCTTCTCCGAGTTCTATCCACAGGTCCTGAGGTACTTTGCCCAGCATGGCCTGGGCGAGGAGGACAGCCGGGACCTGGCCCAGGAGACGATGCTCCGGATTTACCGGAATCTTCCTTCCTTCACGGGCGAGGCCGTCCTGGGCACGTGGATCTTCGAGATCACCGCCAACGTCTACAAGAACGCGGTCCGGACCCGCTCCACCCGGAAGCGAGAGTCTCCCGAAGTCTCCCTGGAGGAAGGAATCGAGGGCGAGTCCCATCCTGTGGACGAAGGAGAGGACCCCATGCGGGACCTCCTGACAGGTGAACGTGCGCAGATCCTGGCCGAGGCTCTCCGGGATCTGCCGCCACAGATGCGGCGCTGTGTCGAGCTCCGGGTCCACCGCGATCTCAAATACCGCGAGATCGCCGAGCTCTTGAGGATCTCGATCGACACGGTCAAGGCACACCTGTTCCAGGCGCGACAGATCCTGCGGTCGAAGCTCGCCGTCTATTTTGACAGCTCGGGTGCGGACGACCGATGAGGATCGAGCTTCGAGCTCTGGATGCGGCGAAGGGGGAGGCGATCGTCTGGCATTCCGGGCATTGGTACCGGCTCCGGCGGGAACGGCGCTGGTACCCCGAGGACCTGGGAGACCGTCAGCCTGGATGGATCTCGGAGCCGCGCTTCATCGCGGTCAGAAAGCCCTATGCCAGCTTCGCCGGGCTCGTCGCCGACCTCGAGAGGGTGCTGCTGTCCGGGGCGGAGTCCGCCGTCGTCGTGAGGTCCCGGCTGCGGTCGTCTGTGGAGCCCGAGGCCGGCGACCGGGCGGCATGGCGGTCTGAGCTTCCATTTCTCATCCATCTCTACCAGGGTGCCCTCGACCAGCTCTTCGCGCGCCGCGGCTGCACGCCCGAGGAATCGCGCTCGCTGGTGCTCGAAACCTTCAGGAGGCTCTTCCTGCTGGGACCGATGGATGGCCGAGAGGCGGAAGAGAGGCTCCCTCTCCTCGCGGCGGACGTGCACAGCGACGTGCATGGCCGCCCGGTCCCCCCGCCCTTGCCCCGGCTCGGGTCTGCCGGGCCGAACCTCAAGGCTCAGGCGGCGCTGGAACATTTCGAGGCCCTGACCTTGCAGTGCCTCATCCTCTGGGCCGATCCCCGGCGCACCGAGGCCCAGATCGCGGCTCTTCTTCAGTTGCCCGAGGACGACGTGCGACGGCGGCTCGATCGCGCGGCGGCGAAGCTCGAGAAGGCGCGCCGGGAGGTGCGGGGTCCGGAATGGCGGCGAGCGTTCGCCGTGACCTTCCGCCGCAACTTCGGCTCCTAAACATTTTCTCCCCGTTTGGTGTCTAAAGAAGAGAAGGGAGGAAGCCCGAGTGAGCACGAAGACCGTACCGTTTCCGCACGCGACGCCCGAGCCCGCCGGCCAGGAACATCCTTCGCCCGAGGCCCTGAGAGCCTACCAGAAGGGGGAGCTTCCCGAGAAGGAGCAGGAGAAAATGCGCGATCACCTGGTCTTTTGCGAAGACTGTTCGGAAACCGTGCTGGATCTGGCCACTTTCTTCAGCGGCGCCCCCCGGCAAGGCCGTCTCGATCCCGATGAGCTCGTCGAAGCCTGGAACGACCTGGTCGAGAACCTGGACCAGGAAGAGCGTTAGCCGGCCGGGATGTCGTACCTGGAGGCCGAGGAGGGCCTCGATACCCTCCCGCGGCGGATCTTCCTGGAGGGGGCGCGCGAGCCCATCACCGATCCCGATGGGTTCATCCTCCGGATTGGTACGGTGCTCGAGTCTCGGCATGTGCTGGAGCAGGCGGCGGTCCTCGCAGTCGCCCCACCCTGGACGGGGAAGACCACTGTTGCGAAAGGGCTCTCCAGAAGTCTGAAGGCGCATCCTTTCTCCGAGCTCACCTGCTTCGAAGAGCGCGAGCGCGGCGCCCCGGTCGCGCCGCCCTGGTGGGAGGCCTGGAAGGCGAGCGGAGAAGAGGCCTGCTGGATTGTCGACGCCCTCGACGAGGATGCCCGCAAAGACCGGCAGAGCCTCAAGATCCTGCAACTACTCCGGGATCTGCCCGAGGGAGACCGCGCCAGGCTCCACCTGATCACCTTGTGCCGGACCAACGAGATCCCCGCCTGGTTCGAGAACGGCCTCGCGGAGCTTTGTGGCACGTGGGGCCCCGATCGAACTCTGGGATTGCGGCGGCTGCGCCTGGCCGGGCTCGACCGGGAGACGGCGAGAGCCCACGTCGGCCAGAGCCGGTTCGACCACGTCTGCCAGTTAATCCGCAGCAACGACCTCCAGACGCTGTCACCCTATCCAGCCGTCTTGAGGTATCTGGCGGAGCAGGACGAGGGCGAAAGCCTCACGAAGGACGGGGTCTGGGAGGGAGTGCTGAAGGATCTCCTCCGCGAAAGACGGGATGATCCGCTGCATCCTTCTCTGAGGTCCGAGGTCGAAGACCGCTTTTCGGTCGCCCAGAGGCTCGCGACGCTGACGACGTTCTGCGGGATCGGAGCGGTCCTGCCGGAGACGGGCCTGGAGAGCCTGTTCCCGGCCAACCTGCCGGGAGCTGCCGAGCTCCGTCTGGCTGCGCGGGAGGCCTGGAGGATGTCGATCTTCGAGCGCTCCGATCGTGGCTACCGGTTCAGCCAGGACCACGTGCGCCAATGGCTGACGGCCTTCGCCCTGCGGGACATGAAGCGACCCCAACTCCAACCCCTGCTCTCTCTGGAAAGCGGGCAGCTCGACCCGAGCCACGAGGGAGTGGCCGGTCTTCTCGCCCAGATCAGCCCCTACCCCGAGGTCAAACAGTGGCTCGTGGCCGCCCATGGGGGGCTGCCGGGTGGGGACGCGCCGTGGTCTCTGCCGGAAGCGGCTCGCGCTCTCGACACCTTGCAGGATA
>DASPXX010000211.1:0-8974 GCA_035637095.1 Thermoanaerobaculia bacterium | reverse complement strand
TGCCGCTCCTGGGTGGTGCGGATGAAGTCGTCGTTGGAGAACCCGAGCCGTTCGCGCAGCTCGAAATACCGGGAGACGACGCGGTCGGCCAGCGCGATGGGCGCGATGCCTTCCTTCTTGGCCGCCCGCTCGATGTTCTGCCCGTGCTCGTCGGTACCGGTGAGGAAGTACACGTCGTCGCCCGCCAGGCGGCGGTAGCGCGCCAGGGTGTCGGCGACCGTGGTCGTGTAGATGTGCCCGATGTGGGGCAGATCGTTCACGTAGTAGATCGGGGTGGTGACGTAGAAGGAGGTCATGGGGCCGCAGATTGTAACAACTCTTCAGGCTTGAACACGTAGTGCGTCCCGCAGAAGACGCAATCGGCGTCGATGGTGCCGTCCTCCCGCCGCAGGTAATCCCGGTCCTCGGCCGAGAGGAGGACGAGGTGCTGGAGGAGCCGCTCGCGGCTGCAACGGCAGCGGTAGCGGATCGAATTCGTCTCCTTCACCTCGCGGTCCATCCCGGACAGGACCGTGTCCAGCACGTGCGGCAGGCCGCCGGCTTCGAACAGCTCGCTGATCCCGCGGATCCCGGAGATGTTCCGCTCCAGAGAGTCCACCACGGTCTCCGGCGCCCCCGGCAGGACCTCGACGATCATGCCGCCGGCCGCCACCACGCCGGTCGGCTTGCCGAGGACGCCCAGGAGCACGGCGGAGCGGGTCTGCTCGCTCTGCTGGAGGTAGTGGGCGAGATCCTCGCCGATCTCGCCGCTCACCAGCTCGACCTGGCTCTGGTAGCTCCCTCCGTCGGCGAGCTCGCGGCGCACCCAGAGGCGACCGTTCCCCACCGCGCGGCCCACGGCGAGCTTGTTGTTGTCCCAGTGCGGCACGTCCACCCGCTCGTCCCCCACCATGCCCCGCAGGTTTCCTTCCTGATCGGCCTCCGCGAAGATGCGGAGGATCGGACCGTCGCCGCGCACCTCGACCGAAAGGCGGGTCGGCGTCTTCACCGCCAGGCGCAACAGGAGCGCGGCGCCTCCCAGGCAGCGGCCGAGCGCCGCGGTCGCGACCGGTCCCATGTCGCGGCGGTCCCGCACGTCGCGGACGACCTCGGTCAGATCGACGGCCGCCCAGCGGAGATAGCCGTCTCCGGCGAGACCCAGCTCGAGCCGGTTCTCGGACTCATGCAGATCCATGGTGCTACTTCCTTACTTGGTTGTTGCGGCGGCAATCAGAGCAGCGCGGTAGACCTCCCGCCAGGGCACTCCCGCGGCGAGCGCCAGCCGCCGGCAATCCTCGAACTCGGGCGCTACCGCCAACGGCCGTCCCTCGAACCAGGCCCGCTTGATCCGCACCGGACCGAACGCGGTCGCGACCTCGGCCGTCTCGCGCTCCGCCTCGAAGCGGCTCGCACTGTAATAACGGCAACCGAGCGAGCCGGATTCCATCAGGAGCTGCCCCGCCAGGGTCTCCAGCTGCGGCCGGCGGCAGAGCAGGGTGATCAGGGTCGCCGGCCGGTTCTTCTTCATCTGGACCGGCGTGAAGTAGACGTCCAGTGCCCCGGCTTCGAGCAGCCGCTCCATGAGGAAACCGAACCCCTCGGCCGGCAGGTCGTCGACCTCGCACTCGACGACCAGGACCTCGCTGCGCGGCGTGGCGCCGCGGCCCCGCAGCAGGCGGACCGCGTTCGGCTGGTGCGCGAGCTCCTTGCGGCCGAGACCGTAGCCGGCCCCTTCGAGGACCAGCGCCGGGAGGTCGACGAACTCGTCCACCAGCTCGGCGAGGAGCACCGCCCCGGTGGGCGTGGTCAGCTCACCTCCGGGGCCGCCGTAGACCGGAATACCGCGCAACAGCTCGGCCGTGGCCGGCGCCGGGACCGGCAGCTCGCCGTGCGCCGTCTTCACCCGGCCGCTCCCGACGTTGACCGGTCCCGCGGTGATCCGCTCCGGCGCCAGGTGCTCGACCGCGGCGGCGGCGCCGACCAGGTCCACGATCGAGTCGACCGCCCCGACCTCATGGAAGTGCACGCGGTCGACCGGCATCCCGTGAGCCCTGGCCTCCGCCTCCCCCAGCCGCTGGAACAGCCGGACCGCCCGCTCCTGCACCGCCGGCGCCAGGTCGCTCTCCCGGATCAGGCGCTCGATCTCCGCCAGGTTCCGGCTGTGACCGTGGGAGTGGTCATGCCCATGGTGGTGCGGGTGTTCATGTCCGTGTTGGTGTCCGTGCTCATGTCCGTGTCCCTGTCCGTGTTCCCCTTCCCCGGGGTCGGCCCCCTCGATCGGCCGGCCGTCGAGGAGAACGCGGAAGCGGGTGCCGGCGAGGCCGCCGCGGGTCGCCTTGCGGCTCTCCACCGACACGCCGGGAAGGTGGAGGCGGGCCACCGTGCCGGCGAGGACCTCCAGGGGCATGCCGAGATCCAGACAGGCCCCGAGAAACATGTCTCCCGCGAGGCCGCTCGAGCAGTCGAGGTGGTAGTGCGCCATGGCCGGGAAGGCTACCATGCCCCTCACCCCTGGCCCCTCTCCCATCGCCCCCCCACCGGCCGGGAGAGGGGAATCGAGGTCACCACGCCACCTGCTCCCGCAGGGAGACCCACCGCCCGGTGCCGGCGAGGACCAGGTGGTCGACCAGCCGGACTCCGATCACCTTGGCGGCCTCGGCCATGCGCAGGGTGACGGTCCGGTCCTCCGCGCTGGGCGTGGGATCGCCGCTCGGGTGGGTGTGGAAGAGGATCACCCCAGCCGCACCGCGCAGGAGGCACTCCTTGAGGACCTCCCGCGGCTCCACCAGGGCGCGGTCGAGGGTGCCGCGGTACAGCTCGCGGTCCCCCAGCATGCGGTCGCGCCCGTCCAGGAAGAGAGCTCCCATGACCTCTTGATCGCGCGTCTGGTAGCGGAGGTGGAGATAGCGCGCCACCTCCGAGGGACGGCTCAGGGTCTCCCGCTCCGCCACCTCCGTCCGCGCGAGGCGGCGGGCGATCTCCAGCGCGGCGAGCAGGCCGGCGGCCTTGGCCAGACCCACCCCGGGCCGGCGAAGCATCTGCGGGGTCGCTCCCAGGAGCCCCGCGAGCCCGCCCTTCTCGTCGAGGAGCTCGCGGGCGATCTGAACGGCCGACGTCTTCCGGTAGCCGTTGCGCAGGAGGACGGCGATCAGCTCGGCGTCGCTCAAAGCGCTGCTCCCCTGCTCCAGCAGGCGCTCGCGCGGCCTCTCGCTCTTGGGAAGGTCGCGGATCAGCCATGTGTCCGGCATCGTTCTCCTCTCTCCGGTCCCTCTGGTGGAACCGTGCCCTGTATAAGTCGGAAAACGGGGGCCGATTCTTGCACTCGACTCCAAAGATTGTTAGAAACGCGCCGCGAGGAACCCAGACCATGCCTTCACTGCCCAACAACTTCGGCCTCCTGGAGCCCGAGGCGAGCGAGTACGCGGCGAGCCGCGTCGCCGTCCTGCCGGTCCCGTTCGAGCGGACGACCTCCTACGGCAAGGGGACGACGGCCGGCCCGGCCGGCATCATCCGCGCCTCCCAGGCCATGGAGCTGTGGGACGAGGAGCTGCAGAGCGAGCCCTGCCGGCAAGGCATCGCGACCCTCCCCTTCTTCGTCCCCGAGGCGTTCGACATGGGCGAGGCCCTCGCCGAGCTCCAGGCCGAGGCGCGCACCCACCTGGAGCGTGGCAAGTTCCTCGTCACCCTGGGCGGCGAGCACAGCCTCACCCAGGCGCCCGTCCTGGCCACCCGCGAGGTCCACGGGGAGATCGGGGTCGTCCAGCTCGACGCCCACGCCGACCTGCGCGAGGAGTTCGAAGGCACTCCCTACAGCCACGCGAGCGTGATGAAGCGGATCGTCGACGCCGGCATCCCCACCCTGGCGGTGGGCATCCGGTCGCTCTCGTCCCCGGAGGCGCAGCTCGTCCGCGAGCGCGACCTGCCGGTGATCTGGGGCCACCAGCTCGACCGCGCCGCCGAGCTGTTTCCGAAGCTCCTCGCCCGGCTGCCGGAGACGGTCTACCTCACCTTCGACATCGACTACTTCGACCCGTCGCTGGTGCCCGCCACCGGCACGCCCGAGCCCGGCGGCGGGCTCTGGTACCCGACCCTGGCCCTCCTGCGCCACCTCTTCCAGGCGAAGAGAGTCGTGGCCATGGACGTGGTCGAGCTCGCCCCCCTGGGCGGCCAGCCGGCCAGCGACTTTCTCGCCTCGAAGCTGATCTACAAGTGCCTGGGGTACCTGCAGGAGAGAGAAGAAAGGACCTAACCCCCCGGCACAGCGGGGAGCTCGAACCAGAAGGTGCTCCCCACCCCCTCCTCGCTGTCGACGCCGATGTGCCCGCCGTGGTGCTCGACGATCGCCTTGCAGATCGCCAGGCCGAGCCCGGTGCCCCCCTGATCGCGCTTGTCCGCGACCTCGACCTGGACGAACCGCTCGAAGATCCTCTGCCGGTGGGTCACGGGGATGCCGCGGCCGTGGTCCCGGACGAAGATCCGCACCCGGCTGCCGTGGTCCTCGGCCGACACCCGTACCTCCCGGCCCGCCGGCGAGAACTTGATCGCGTTGGACAGCAGGTTGACCAGCACCTGGACGATGCGGCCCGCGTCGGCCCAGACCCGGACCCCCGCGGGACGGCTCGCCAGGGAAATCCGGTGCTCGTCGGCGAAGGTCCGCACCGACTCGAACGACTGCTCGACCAGCGCCTGGAGCTCGACCGCGGCGAGCTGCATGCTCACCCGGTTGGTGTCCAGACTCTCGAAGTCGAGGATGTCGTTGATCAGAGCGGTGAGCCGGACCGCGTTGCGCTCGGCCAGACGCACGAGCTCCCGGCCCTGCGGCGGGACCTCTCCGGCCACGCCGCCGGCCAGGAGCCCGAGGGAGCCGCGGATCGAGGTGAGCGGCGTCCGCAGCTCGTGGCTCACCGTGGCCACGAACTCCGATTTCAGGCGATCGACCTCCCGCCGCTCCGAGATGTCCTGGATGTTCGCGGCGAAGCGGCGACCCGCGGGCGTGTCGAAGCCGAACAGCGCCACCTCGAAGGGGAAGATCTCCCCGTTCTTGCGACGCCCCTGCCATTCGGTCACGCGGCCGAGGGCCTCTTGGTGCACTCTGCGCAGATACGAATCCGGGTCGGACCGCGGGGACTCGGCCATCAGGACGGCCACACTGCCGCCGGCCAGCTCGTCTTCGCGGTAGCCGAAGATCTTCTCGGCCGCCGGATTGACCGACTCGATCCGGCTCTCCCCGTCGAAAGTGATCATGCCCCCGATCATGTGATCGAAGATCGCCCGGTAGCGCGCTTCGCTGGCGCGCAGCACCTCTCCCGTACGCTGGTGCTCGACCAGCTCCCGCTGCAGCTCGATCGTGCGGCGGACCACCAGCTCCTCGACCTGCGTGGCCCGGGAGGTCACCACCAGAAGGAAAGCGCCGAGCAGCCAGGTGAACATCAGACCCGCCGCAAGGACGAACGAGGACCGCCAGGGGCGGCCGTGAGATGGGCTGGGTTGGGTTGCGACGACGTGGATTTCCCAAGGGCGCCCCCCCAGAAAGAAGCTCTCGCCCAATTCCAGTCCCTTGGGATCATCCAATCTCTGCTCCCAGCGGGAATCGGCGAAGAGGATCCGGCGCGGCCCCGTCGCGTCGGTGTCCAGGAGAGCGAACGTCATTCCCTCGAGGCGGAGCTTTTTCACCGCCTTCTGCACGAGCTGGTCCATGCGCAGAGCCGCGGTGGCATAACCGCGCAGCCGTTCCCGGCGCTCCTCGCGGGTCGCGGGCACGGTCCCGGAGCTGTAGACCGGAGAAAACAGGAGGACCGCGTGCTGTGTCTCCCCGGTCTGGACGACCAGCCGGATGCGGCGGGTGGCCGCCACCTCGCCCGTGTCGCGCGCCCGCTCCAGAGCCTCGCGGCGGACGGGCTCCGAGGCGACATCGAAGCCGAGGGCCCGCTCATCTCGCTCGTTGGCCGTCTGGGGCTCGATATAGAGGACAGGGACGTATTCGTCCCGGAGCGCCGCCGGCCGGAGCCGTCCCTGTGCATCCCGCTCCGTGATCCGGAAACCGGCCGGCCCTTGCCTCTGCCTTTCGAGCGCAGCGCGCTGGGCGCGGTCGATGCGCGGATTCCAGGAGAGGGCCTGAATGCCGGGGCTGTGCTCGAGCACTCCGGCGACGATCGTCTGGAAGTCCTGCGGGCCGATGGCGGGAAGCATGGAGAGCACCAGCGTCATCGAGTGCAGCGCCTCCAGATGATCCTCGCAGCTCGCGCGGATCGCCGAGGTGAAGTCCTGCGCCCGCTCGGCGAACGCCGCATGGGTCGCCTCCTCCTCGCGGCGGGTCGCGAAGAGGAAGAGGAGGAGGACGATCGCCAAGGTCGCCGCGAGGGGAATGGTCACCGAGAGCCGCCGGCGCAACCAGGCCGGCCGGTCCTCGGCCCAGAGCAGCACGAGGGGGGCGATGAGAAGCGTGCCGATGGTGTCCCCCGCCCACCAGGTCCCCCAGGAGAAAAGGAGGTTTCCCGGGCCCAGATGCCCGGAGAAGTAGAGCGTCACGACCCCCAGGGTCGCGCTCACCGTGCAGCTCACGAAGCCACCCCAAAAGAGGAAGGCCATGACGTCCCGCTGCCGGTCCAGGGGATTGCGGCCGCGGGTGAATCGGCGGACGAGAGACGCTCCTGCCACGGCCTGAAGCGAGGCCCCGGCCCCGAGGGCGATCGCGATGGCCACGACCGGCAAGAGGAAAGGAAAATTGCCTTCCTGGAGGAAGGTCAGAAGGACGATCGCGACGGAGCCCAGAAAGACGCCGGGCCAGAGCCGGCGCCCGCCGAGCAGGAGCGCGGCCAGCGCGATGCCGGAGGGCGGCCAGATCGTCCCGAAGATCCCGGGAGGGATCGCAATGAGGAGGCTGAGCCTGGCGGTGGCCGCATAGGCGGCCGCCACGACGAGGATCTGGAGCCAGAGGCTCTTTGCCAGGATCTCCCGCACCGCGCGTCTCGATTCGGATCGACCCGGCTATCCTACCAGCACACTCCCACCATTGACGTTCAGGATCTCGCCGGTGATGTGACGGGCGAGCGGGGAGGCGAGGAAGACCACCGGCGCAGCGATGTCCTCGGGGGTCGCGATGCGCTGGAGGGGGATCGCTGCGATGGCTTCTTGCCGCTTCTCTCCCGACAGCGCTTCCGCGGTCATGTCGGTGTCCACCCAACCGGGGGCCACGGCGTTGACCCGGATCTTCGGCGCCAGCTCGGTCGACCACGACTTGGTGGCCGAGATGATCGCCCCCTTGCTCGCCGCATAGGGGCTGTAGAACGCCTCGCCCCGCTGCCCAGCGGTCGAGCTGATGTTCACGATGCTGCCGTTTTTAGAACGCTCGAGGAGCGGCACGGCGTCGCGGGCGCAGAGGAACGGCCCCACCACGTTGACCGCCAGGGTGGCGTCGAGCTTCGTCTTGTCGAGCCGGATCAGCGGATCGTGGATCCACACGCCGGCATTGTTGACCAGGCAGTCGAGGGCTCCCCATTCCGAGCCGATCTCGGCGAAGAGCCTCTCGATCTGCTCAGCGGCAGTGACGTCGCAGCGGATCTTTCTGTGGGGCTGATCCGAGATCCGGAGCAGCTCCTCGAGCACCTCGCGCGCCCGGATGCCGCTCGCCACGTACTGGACCATGACCGCGGCTCCCGCCTTGGCGAACAGGCGGCAGCACGCGGCACCGATGCCGCGGCTGCCCCCCGTGACGAGCACCCGAAAGCCGCGCAGGTCGATCAAGCGGCGTCCACTTCGACGACCATGGCGATGCCCTGGCCGCCTCCGATGCAGGCCGACGCCACCCCCCGGCCACCGCCGCGCCGCCTGAGCTCGCGCAGCAGCGTGATCAGGATGCGCGTGCCCGAGGCGCCCAGCGGATGGCCGAGAGCGATGGCGCCGCCGTTCACGTTCAGCTTGTCCACGTCCAGCTGGAGATCCCGGATGACCGCCAGGATCTGGCCGGCGAACGCCTCGTTGATCTCGAGGAGGTCGAGATCCCCGAGCTGCATCCCCGCCTTCTGGAGGGCCGCCCGGATCGCCGGCGACGGACCGATCCCCATGCGCGACGGCTCGACCCCGACGACCGACCAGGAGACGATGCGGCCGAGCGGCTTCCAGCCCCGCTCCTCTGCCCTGCCGGCCGTGGTGAGGACGGTCATGGCCGCGCCGTCGACGATGCCCGAGGCGTTGCCCGCGGTCACGAAGCCGTCCTTGTCGAAGGCGGTGGGCAGGCCGGCCAGGTCCTCCATCGTGGTCTCGGACCGCAGATGGCTGTCCTTCTCGATCCGCTTCGCCCGCTTGCCCTTCCCCATCTCCACGGGCACGACCTCCTCGGAGAGCCGGCAGGCCTCCCAGGCCGCGGCCGCGCGCTGCTGGGATAGCAGAGCGAATTCGTCCTGCTCCTGGCGGCCGATCCCGAAGTCGCGGGCCAGGTTGTTGGCCGTCTGGGCCATGTAGAAGCCGCAATAGGTGTCGAGCAGGGCGACCATCAAGAGGTCCTGGAGCTGTCCCTGGCCGAGCTTGAAGCCCTTGCGCGCCCCCCAGATCACGTGCGGCGTCTGCGACATGTTCTCCATGCCGCCCACCAGGCAGGTGGTGGCGTCGCCGGTCAAGATCGCCTGGGCGCCGGAGATGACTGACTGGATGCCCGAGCCGCAGAGCCGGTTGACGGTCAGCGCCGGCACCTCCTTGGGCACGCCGGCCTTGAGAGCCACGTGACGGGCGCCGTAGATGGCGTCCGGTGAGGTCTGCAGGGCGTTGCCCACGATCGTGTGGTCGATGTCGGACCCCTGGATGCCGGTGCGCTCCAGGAGGGCGCGCGCCGCGTGCGCCGCCAGGTCGATCGCCGAGATGTCGGCGAAGTCGGTGTTGTACTCGATCATCGGGGTGCGCACCCCGTCGATGAAAACCAGATCGCGAACGTCCATATCCGTTCGTGCCTCCGTAGTGAAGTCTATTTCAAGGCTGCCGCCCCCGCATGGAAGCGGCGGCG
>DASPXX010000210.1:0-6076 GCA_035637095.1 Thermoanaerobaculia bacterium | reverse complement strand
CGGGCGTCGACGATGCCGCTCGACAGCTCGAGCTCCTTGAGGTTGAGCATCGGAGCATGCGCGGCCGGGATGTGGAACCGGTTGACGATCAGATGCGAGATGATCGCCTCGACACCCCCGAGCGGATTCGGATACTGGCCGTCGAAGTGCTTGACGTACTCGTCGTGCGGCAGGTCCTGGATGTTGGTGGTGACGGCGATGGCGTTCGCGCCCTGGCTGAGCAGCCGCTCGCAGGCGGCGTAGAGCACGTCTGGCCGGTCGACCGTGCCAACGTAGGCGCCGGAGCCGTTCTCGACACAGTGGCTGCCGATCGGCTCATCGGTGACCACGTAGCCCGCGATGTCGATGCCATAGACGGCCCGCACGGTGTTGAGCACGTTGAACACGATGTCCAGGCTCTCCGGGCTGGTCTTCTCGATGATCAGGCCCACCCGGTTGCCGTGCGGCACACGGAGGTCCACCGCCCCCTTCATCAACAGGTCGATGCACATCCCCTCGGTATAGAGGAGGTTGTCGGCCATGCTGATGAAGTTGGAGGCGTTGACCGCATTCGGATTGGTCACCAGCCAGTCCGCCGTCGTGGCGAGGAGGTTGGTGGCCGGCGCGGCGTCGCCCGCGTAGCCGCCGAGCTCGCAGCCGATGCCGGTCGGGATGATGCTCACCACGACGCTCTTCCCCGGGTACCACGCCCGGTCGGCCAACGTCTCGGGCTCGGCCGCCTCGCCCTCGAAGAAGGTGGCCTCGACCACGATCTCCTTGTCGGTGATCTGGGAGATATACCAGCGCAGCGCCTCCTTGCCGACCATGCGCTCAATCACTGCAGCAACGGACTCGGACCCTATAACATCAAACTTATCGAATCTGAATTGCCGGTTCTCGATCACCGCAAATCTCCTTGAAAGGGGGTTCACCCACACTCTGTCCGTTCGCTGCTGCGGCAGCGGAGAGATGGGAGCGCAGATTGTACACGAAGGAGGGCGGCTCTCAGAGATGCGCGACGTCCCCGAAGTGCTCGCGCACCCACTCATCGGAGAAGACGGTCTCCAGGTAGCGCTCCCCCCGGTCGGGGAGGATCGCGACGCAGACCGCGCCCGCGGGGATGCGGTCCTGCAGCTTCTCGATCGCGGACATCACGCCGCCGGACGAGCCGCCGGCCAGGATGGCTTCGCGCGCCACCAGCCGCCGGCAACCGGCGATGCACTCCAGATCGGTGACGTGGACGCACTCGTCGATCAGGTCTCGGGACCGATCGCTCCGGAGTGGAGAGCATCCTCCAGGATGGCCAGGGCCGGCCGGTCCTTGATGCTCCCTCCCGGATTCAGGGCCTCCAGCTTGGCGAGGAGCTCGAACCGCGCGGAGGGGAGGAACCGCTGGAGGCGGACGAGGGGCGTCCCGCCGATCGTCGCGAGGACTCCGTCATGGATCCCCGTACCGGCCCTCCTGTCCTCGCGGGGGCCGGTGAACGGCTCGCGCGCCTGCGCGGTCAACATCTTATCGAGCATAATACGCCCATGGATTCCTCCCACTCCTCTGGTGCAGGGCCCAGGGAAAAGCGCGCCTGTGTCACGGGTTCGGCCTACCGCACACTTATAGGAATGAGCCGGTCCGGCGGCATGAGCTGCCACTTCAGCGTGCACCGAACATGACAACTCCCAGAATCACCATCGTTGGAGCGGGCCTCGGCGGCTCTCTTCTCGGCATCTATCTCGCCCGCCGCGGGTGGACGGTCCAGCTCTTCGAGCTGCGCGGCGACCTGCGCCGCGAGCCGGCCGAGGCGGGCCGCTCGATCAAGCTGACCCTCGCCGAGCGCGGGCTGACCGCCCTGGCCGAGCTCGGCCTCGACGAGCACGTCAAGAAGCACATCTGCGTGCCGCTGCGCGGGCGCGCCATCCACAGCCGCACCGGGACCGTCACCTATCAGCCCTACGGCAAGAACGACGACGAGGTCATCCACTCCTTCTCCCGCAACGACCTGAACGGCTATCTGCTCGACGTCGCGGAGGCGGAGCCCACTCTCCGCCTCCATTTCGGCCAGCGCTGTGTGGGGCTCGACAAGCAGACCGCCACCGCCACGTTCCAGGACGTCCGGACGGGCGCCGAGGCCCGCGTCGAGGCCGACGTCCTGATCGGCTCCGACGGCGCCTTCTCCACCGTCCGCCGGATGATGCTGGTGCGCGAGCGGATCGACTATCACCAGGAGTTCCTGCCCTGGGGCTACAAGGAGGTCACCATCGAGGCCACGGCCGAGGGGCTGCCGCAGATGGACCGCCACGCCCTCCATGTCTGGCCCTGCGGCGATCACATGCTCTTCGCCCTACCGAACATCGACGGCTCGCTGTGCGGCGTCTGCACGCTCCCCTTCGAAGGGCCCCACAGCTTCGAATCGCTGGAGAGCGCCGGCGATGTGGAGACGATGTTCCGCACCCACTTCCCCGACGTCCTGCCGTTCATGCCCAACGCGGTCGAGGAGTTCCAGAGCCGCCCGATCTCGGAGTTCGTCACCGTCCGCACCTCGCGCTGGCATCACCAGGGCAAGATCCTGCTGATCGGCGACGCCGCCCACTCGGTCGTCCCGTTCTACGGCCAGGGAATGAACGCCGCCTTCGAGGATTGCACGGTCTTGAACCGCCTGATCGACCGCCGCGGCACCGGCGACTGGAAGTCCCTGTTCGCCGAGTTCGAGGCACTGCGCAAGCCGAACACCGACGTGCTGGCCGAGCTCTCGGTCGAAAACTTTCACGAATTGTGCGACACGGTGCGACGGCCGATCGTCACGGCGCGCAAGCGGACCTCGATCTTCCTCAACAAGCTCTTCCGCCAACATTCGGTGCCGCTCTACACCATGATCTCCCACACCACCATGCCCTATGCCGAAGCGGTGGAGCGCCACCGCCGCCAGGAGCGGATCGCCCGCTGGCTGGGTCTCGACCTGGCGGTGTGGCTGGTGTCCTTGAACGTCCGCCTGCGCACCGCCCTCGCCCGGCGCCGCACCGCCCGCCTCGCCAGCGCGGCAGCGGCGGAAGGGAGACGGGAGACCGTCGTCCAGACCGTCGCCGTCCCTCTGCGCAGCGCGCCCGAGGAGCGCGAGACGCTGCGCAGCGAGGAGCCGGTCGAGCTGTAGATCACAGCTCCAGCAGATAGGTGAGCTTGAGGATCACCGCCCGGTTGCTCGTCGACAGGTCGCTCAAGGTGGGCGCGTCCCAGTTCTGGTTGAAGACCAGGAAGATGTCGGAGCCCGGCCGGTAGATCCAGTTGAGCCGGAAGTTGACCGACAGCAGGTCGAAGTGGTCGGCGTACTGGACGTAGGTGCTCGTCGACAGCCTCGGCGTGAAGGAGAGGCCGATCCGCTGGCGGACGATGTTGCTGGTGAAGGCGCCGTTTTCGAGGTCTATCTTGTCCCTCACCCAGGTGGTGTCGGTGCGCAGGTAGCGGCTCGCGCGCCAGCCCAGGCCGACCGAGCTGCTCACCCGGTCGCCGTCGTAGAAGTCGCCGGCCAGGAGGTAGCCGGTCGAGTAGAGCCGGCGGCTGCTGTTGGTGTCCCACTGGATGCCGGCGTCGTCGAAGTCGTAGGTGCCCGGGGTGACGAGCACGCCGCCGATGTCGAACGTCACCGGCACCCGCTCCAGGTTCGAATCCGCGAAGAGGGTGAAGAAGTCCTCGGTCTGGAGGCGGAGGCCGAAGAGGTCCGCGCCGGCGTGCCGCGATTCGGTGCGGTCGTCGAGATCGGTCACCAAATCGTAGAGACCGGCGAAGTGGAGGTTGCGGATGCCGGCGAGCGCGGGGCGCGGCTCGTAGGTGAAGCGCGGGACGTAGCGGCGGATGCCGCTGCGCAGCAGGAATCCGACCTGCGGGTCGAAGGCGTCGCCGATCTCGATCGCGTCGAAGCCCCAGCCGAGGGTGTTGCTCTGGTAGAAGGCCCGCGCGCCGCCTGCCCACTCCTTGCCCGGGGCGGGGCCGGGATCGTTGCTCTCCGCATAGAAGCCGCTGAGCCCCAGGCGCTGGGTCGGGCGGATCTCGGCGTCGAGGCCGATGACGCGGTTGACGTCGCCTCCGGAGGCTTCGCGGTTGGTGGCGATCATGCCGACCGTGGAGCGCTGGCCGATGTCGCGCTTGACCCGCACGGTCCCCCAGTTGGTCTCCGGCAGGGTGAAGAAGGGGAAGACGTCGGTCTGGTCCGTCTGCACGTCGACCATGCCGAGGCTCCAGGGACCGGCGCGGCCGGTCAGCCGCGCTCCCCAGTCGATGGGCACCGGCGCGCCGAACGGATCGATCCCCAGCTTGCGCGAGAAGAAGGTTTCGAGCAGAGGAGTCCCCGGCGGATTGAAGCCGAACTCGAAGAGGCCCGCGTTCTCCAGGAAGAACTCGCGCTTCTCGGGAAAGAAGAGGGAGAACCGCGTCAGGTTGATCTGCTGCTCGTCGACCTCGGTCTCGGCGAAATCGGTGTTGTAGGTCAAGTCGAGGGTCATCGTGCGGGTGATCCCCCACTTGGCGTCGAGCCCTCCGTCGATGTCCTCGTCGGTCTCCTGCACGCCCTGGAAATCGGTGTCCTTGGTCGACTGGGCGACGCCGAACGGCTTGAGGCGGAGGTTGAGGCCGGGCTCGGGGCCGCGGATCCCGGTCAGGCTGCCGGCGAGCGAGACGCGGAACAGGTTCGCTTCGAGCGGGATGGAGGCCCAGAAGGCCTCCTCGTTCCTGTGCCGGATGAGGCGGCGGACCTGGAAGCCCCAGGTGTCCTGGTGGGGATCGAAGCGCAGGGTCGAGAAGGGGATCGCCAGCTCGGCCGCCCAGCCTTCGGCGTTGCGCCGCGCGACGACGTCCCAGACGCCATCCCACTGCACGTTGAAGAAGCGCCCCTCGTCGGTGAGCAGGGCGTCGGTGCGGGCGCCGTTGGCGTTGGTCTCGAACCAGTAGGCGTTGCGGTTGTCGTTGAAGGTGTCGAGAAAGACGATGACCGAATCGTCGCGAAAGAGCTCGCCGTCGCGCTGCATCTCCTCGGCGACGATGTCCTTGGGATTGGCGGCGAGGGCGCGGATTGCGACGTAGAGGGTGGTGTTGGTGTAGGCGACGCGGACCTCGGTCATCTCGCTCGCCGGGGCGCCGGGCTGGGGCTCGCGCTGGGTGAAGCCGGTCGCCGCCTCGGCCCGCTGCCAGGCCTCATCGTCGAGGACGCCGTCGACGTGGATCGGCGAGGAGATGGGAAGCGCGGCGACGCTCGGACGCGGCGGCAGCGGCGGCGGTCCTCCCGGCGGAGCTCCGGGGGGAGGCTGCCAGGCGGCGAGCGGAGATGCGAGCAGAATCCCGGCGATCAGGCCGGCAGGTCCCAGAGCCCAGAGGTGGGAGCCGTGGCTTCCGCGTGCGTCGTTCAGCAAATCTTCCTCCTTCCCCTTCCGCGGGCGCGTTCGTCCATACGCAATGGTGAGCCTCGCGGGTTTTGGCGAGCCGGGGCTCCCGGGGTTGTCACGGAATTCGAGCGGCGGGTACTCTTAGAGGTGGACGCGAAGACACCGCCCACGCATGACTTACTCCGTGGACTCAACTCTTGCCGCCGGACGGGCGGATCGCGGCTCTCCAGCCGGTATTGTTCCCGAGACGCTGACCCGGCGTCTCCATCGATGGGCAGCCCTGGAACCCGACCGCCGTGCCTACACCTTCCTCGCCGACGGCGAGGAGGAGCAGGGCTCGCTTACCTGGCGTGAGCTGGACGCGCGGGCGCGCGCCATCGCGGCGGCGCTCCAGGAGCGCTGTGCACCGGGCGACCGCGCCCTGCTGCTGTGCCCGCCGGGCCTCGACTTCGTCGTGGCCTTCTTCGCCTGCCTCGCATCCGGCGTGATCGCCGTTCCCGCGTATCCTCCGCGCTCGGCTCGCGCCCTGCCGCGGCTGCGCACGATCCTGGAAGACTCCCGGCCGGCCGTGGCGCTGGCTCCGGCCGCCGCGGCGTCCCGCATCCGGAGCTGGTTCGAGCGGTATCCCGAGCTGACTCCCCTCCCCTGGCTGGCCACCGACGAGGCGCCGGCGGAGCGGGCCGACGCCTGGCGCGAGCCGCACCTCGGCGGCGACGACCTAGCCTTCCTGCAGT
>DASPXX010000209.1:0-5319 GCA_035637095.1 Thermoanaerobaculia bacterium | reverse complement strand
AGTTCAAGACCGCCTCCTATTACCCGACCGATCCGGCGGCCGACCACAACCCGCTCTGGAACATCGAGGCCGATTGCGCCTTCCCGAGCGCGACGCAGAACGAGATCAATGGCAAGGACGCCGCGAACCTGCTGCGCAACGGCGTCTATCTGGTGGCCGAAGGGGCGAACATGCCGACCCACCTCGACGGCGTCAACCAGCTCGTGGATGCCGGGATCCTCTTCGGCCCCGGCAAGGCCGCCAACGCGGGAGGCGTCGCCACCTCCGGTCTCGAGATGGCCCAGAACAGCATGCGCTACGGTTGGACGCGGGAGGAGGTCGACAACCGTCTCCATCTGATCATGAAGAGCATCCACCGGGCCTGTGTGGAGACCGCCGAGCGCTTCGGAACCCCGGGCAACTACGTCAACGGCGCCAACATCGCCGGTTTCCTCAAGGTGGCGGATGCGATGATGGATCAGGGGTTGGTATAGAAAAGCCCTCACCCCCGGCCCCTCTCCCACAAGTGGGAGAGGGGTGTAGGTTAGTCATTCGCTGGATGGTGAGCGGTTAGAGAGGTCTTCTATGGGAGCTGGTCGTTTAGGAAAACGAGGAATCGAGGGGATTGCCGAGGCGGCTGCCTTCCTCGCAAAACCGGACAAACCTACACCCCTCTCCCGCTTGCGGGAGAGGGGCCGGGGGTGAGGGCTCTTATGCCCAATCCCGCCGGGCCTCGTCTCTACGACTTCCAGGACCTGATGCGCTACCGCATCATGGACGTCCTCCTGGTGTCGACTCCGTACGATGCTTTCCTTCTGGAAGAGGTGGGGGAGCTCGAGCAGACCCTGGGCGAGTTCCGCAACCTCGACCTCCACTATGCCCCGGGGCTGACCGGCGCCTCGACCGGCGCGAGCGCCCTGGAGCTCGCGCGGCAACAGCAGAACCTCGACCTGATCATCACGACGCCCCATGTGGGCGACATGAGCGCGGCGGAGCTCGCCCGCCGCATCCGCGACGCCGGGATCGACATCCCCGTCGTCCTGCTCGCCTGGGATGCGAGCGAGCTCAACGGCACGGTGGACAGTCCGGATTCGGCCATCGAGCGTGCCTTCCTCTGGCAGGGCGACGCCCGCATCCTGGTGGCCATCCTCAAATCGGTCGAGGACTGGCGCAACGTCGAGCACGACGCGGCGTCGGTGGGCATCCAGGTCATCCTCCTCATCGAGGACAACGTCCGCAACTACTCCTCGTTCCTGCCCGAGATGTACCGGGAGCTGCTGCACCATTCGCAGCGCGTCAGCCTGGAGGGGTTGAACACCTCGCGGATGATCCTGCGCATGCGGGCGCGGCCCAAGATCCTCCTCTGCACCCATTTCGCGGAGGCGGAACGGGCCTTCCGCGAGTATGGCGACCAGGTCCTGGGCATCATCTCGGACGTCGAGTTCCCGCGCGAGCGGGGCGGCACGCCTCTCCCGCGGGCGGGCGCCGACTTCGCGGAGATGGCCCGCAAAATCCATCCGGACATCCCGATCGTGCTGCACTCCTCGAAGCCCGAGAACCGCCGCCTGGCACAGCAGCTCGGTACCAGCTTCCTGCTCAAGGACTTGAAGGGGCCGCCCGTCCTGCAGGAGCTGCGGGACGTCATGCTGCGCGACTTCAGCTTCGGCGACTTCGTATTCCGGGACTCCTCCGAAGGGCCCGAGATCGACCGTGCCGCCGACCTGCGCAGCCTGGAGGAGAAGCTGCGCACGATTCCTGAAAAGTCGCTGCTCTATCACAGCGCCCGCAACCATTTTTCGCGCTGGCTCAAGGCGCGGACCGAGTTCCCGCTGGCCTATGCGCTACGCCCGCGCAAGATCGAGGACTACCCGAGCCCGCGGGCCCTGCGCGACGGCATGATCGAAGCGATCGCCGAGTACCGCCTCGACCAGAGCCAGGCCGTGGTGGCGCAGTTCAATCGCTCGTCGTTCCGTTTCTCCACTGATTTTTACCGGATCGGCGACGGCTCGCTCGGCGGCAAGGCGCGCGGGCTCGCCTTCGTGCGCCGCCTGTTGAGCCAGCACCGGTTGCGCCGGCATTTCCCCGGCGTCGAGATCTGCGTGCCGCCGGCGGTGGTCCTCGCCACCGGCGTCTTCGAGCAGTTCCTCGACCAGAACGATCTGCGCCGCTTCGCCGTCGAGCGGGAGGACGAAGGGGAGATCCGCAAGCGTTTCGAGGAGGCGTCCTTCCCGCAGGAGGCGGCCCTCGACGTCGCGACGTTCCTCGACCGAGCCACCTGGCCCCTGGCCGTCCGCTCCTCCAGCCTGCTGGAAGACTCGCGCAACCAGCCGTTCACCGGCGTCTACGACACCCTCATGCTGCGCAACAACGCGGCGAGCCTGGACGAGCGGCTGGAGCAGGTGAAGCTGGCCGTCAAGCGCGTCTGGGCCTCGATGTTCACGCGGGCCGCCAAGGCCTACCTCCTGGCCACCTCGCACAGCCTGGAGGAAGAGCGGATGGCGGTGATCCTCCAGAAGATCATCGGCGCGGTGCACGGCTCCCGGTTCTACCCCGACTTTTCGGGCGTCGCCCGCTCCTACAACTTCTATCCGTCGCCTCCGATGACTGCCCGCGAGGGGGTCACTGCGGTGGCTCTGGGGCTGGGCCGGGCGATCGTGGAAGGTGGCGACTGCCTGCGCTTCTGCCCCCACCATCCCCAGCACGTGCCGCAGCTCGCCTCGGTACCGGATGTGCTGGCCTCGACGCAGCGCGAATTCTGGGCTCTTTCGATGACAGACGGCGGTAGCGAAGGCGACGACCTGGGGATGCGCGAAGAGGCGTTCGGCCTGGACGTCGCGGAGAGAGACGGCACCCTCACCGCCATGGGCTCCACCTATTCACCGGACAACGACATGATCTACGACGGCCTCTCGCGCAGCGGGACGCGGGTCGTGACCTTCGCGCCGGTCTTGAAGCACGGCCTCTTCCCGCTGGCCGACGTGCTGAAGGCATTGACGGAGGTCGGGGAGGAGGGGATGGGGACGCCGGTCGAGATCGAGCTCGCGGTGAACCTCTCGGTCCCGCGGGGGCAGCCGAAGGAGCTGGGAGTCCTCCAGATGCGTCCTCTGGCGCTGGCCCGGGAATCCGAAGCCATCGAGATCGGCGACACCGACCCGGCCGTGCTCCTTTGCCACAGCCGGAAGGTGCTCGGCAACGGCCGCCTGGAGGGCATCCGTGACCTCGTGGTGGTCGACTTCAAGCGCTTCGAGCGCGCCCGCAGCCAGCAGGCGGCGGCCGAGGTGGGGCGGCTCAACGGTCTCCTCCTCGCCCGCGGCACGCCGTACATCCTGATCGGCGTCGGCCGTTGGGGCTCGCGCGACCCCTGGCTGGGCCTGCCGGTGACCTGGGACCAGGTGGCCGGAGCGAAGGTGATCGTCGAGGCCGGGCTCCGCGATCTCAAGGTGACGCCGTCGCAAGGCAGCCACTTCTTCCAGAACCTGACCGCCTTCCACGTCGGCTACTTCACGATCGCTCCCGAGGACGGCTTCGTCGACTGGGACTGGCTCGACGCCCAACCCGACCTGAGCCACGAGGTCCACGTCCGGCACATCCGGCTGGATCAGCCGATGCTGGTGAAAATGAATGGGCGGAAGGGGGAGGGGGTGATCCTGAAGCCTGCCTCGGTGTAACGTTTTGAGCCTTTTCGCCATATAGAGAGGAAGTAGTAAGCTCTTGGGCGAAGGCTCCAGGCACCTATGAAGTCTCCGCAGTCAACTCTCGAGATCATCCTGGATGGCAAGTACCGGCTGGACGAGCGCCTCGGCGAGGGGGCTACCGGCGCGGTCTACCGCGCCCTCCACCTCGGCCTCAAGAAGACCTTCGCGGTCAAGCTGCTGAAGGCGGTCTCTCCGGACCCCTTCACGCTCGCGCGGTTCCGCCGCGAGGCCGAGGCGCTGGGCCAGCTCCGGCATCCGCACGTGGTCGAGGTCACGGACTTCGGGATCGACACCGCGGCGGGGGGCGTCCCCTATCTCGTCATGGAGCACCTGGAGGGGATCACGCTGGCGGACCTTTGCCGCGAGCAGGGTCCCCTGCCGTTGGAGCGGGCGCTGCCTTTCCTCGACGCCATCGCCGCGGCGGTCGACGCCGTCCACTCCCAGGGCGTTCTGCACCGCGATTTGAAGCCCGGTAACGTCCTGCTCTGTCCGACGCCCGGGGGCGAGCCGCTGGTCAAGGTGATCGACTTCGGCTTGGCGGAGATCTCGGGGACGCATCTCGAAGAAGACCGTCCGCCGGAAGGAGAAGCGCCCTCCGACGATCGCCTGACCGCGACCGGCTCTCTCGTGGGGACCCTTCTGTACGCCGCGCCCGAGCTGGTCCGCCAGCAGGCCGCCAGCCGCGCCTCCGACCTCTACTCGTTCGGAGTGCTCGCCTACGAGCTCCTCACCGGGCACCCCCCGTTCCAGGGATCGACGGCGGAGGTCCTGGCCGGACATCTGGAGCTGGAGCCGCCTATCGGGGCCTTGCCCGGGAAGATCTGGCAGGCCTTGCAGGAACCGCTGGGGAAAGACCCCGCGCGACGCCCCGACACAGCGAGCGAGATCGTGAGGAGAATCCGCCGGGCCGCGGAGCAGGCGGCTCGGGAGAGCTGGCGGGCCACCGAGATCCCGCGCCGGGCCGGGATTGCGGCGGGTCTCACTGGAAGCGTGCTGCTCGCGGGCCTCCTTCTGCCGTGGCCTGTCTTTCCGAAGATCGACCACTGGGTTCAGGATCTGAGGGCGCTGTCGGCGCCGGCGCGCCCGCCGGACCCGCGGATCATCGTCCTCACTGTGGATGAAGCCGAGGCCTCTCTCGCAGACCGGGCGGAGGAGATCGGAGACACGCTCGACCGCGTCTTCACAGCCGGCGCGCGGGGCGTGGCGATCGACGTGCTTCTCCACGCAAAGTGGAGCGATTCGCAGGCCTTCTCGGACCTGGTCCTCCAGCATCCTGAAACGCTCACTCTGGCGGCCTTCTCGGAGAACGGGCGCGTCGTCGGCACCGGTTGCGTTACAGGCTTCACCGCGACGGCGCTCGGGCCCGACCAGACCTCGGCCCTCTTTGGGTATGTCAATCTCGAAGAGGGCCCGGACGGCGTGACGCGCATGGGCCGGCTGCGCTATCGCGATCAGTCCAGCGGGATGCGGCCCTCGTGGGCCGCGAAAGCCGCCGCGGCGTTCAGCACCCCTCCGATCGAGACTGCCAACATCTTCTGGATCGACTCGCGGATCGACTGGACGCGCTATCAACCCATCTCCTGGCATGATGTCCCGGCCGTGCTCGACCGGACTCCCGGGATCTTCCGGGACCGGCTCGTCCTGG
>DASPXX010000208.1:0-19414 GCA_035637095.1 Thermoanaerobaculia bacterium | reverse complement strand
CGTGCCTGGGTCTCCACCCAGTCCTTGAAGAGAAGACCGGCGATCCCGGCCGGAATCGTCGCCAGGACGATCATCCAGGCCAGATGGCGCGGATTGTAGTCCCCGTCCGCCGAGCGGGGCTGCCCGGTGAAGAAGCCGATGACCAGGTCGCGCACGTCCCAGCGGAAGTAGGCGAGGATCGCCAGCAGGGTGCCGACGTGGGTGGCGATGTCGAAAGCCAGCCCCTGGTCCGGCCATTTCAGGAAGTAGGGGACCAGGATCAGATGGCCGGACGAGCTGACGGGCAGGAACTCGGTGACTCCCTGCACCACGGCGAGGACGAGGGCCTGGAACGGGTTCAGGATCGGCGGCGGCGTCATGGCGCGCCGATCATATGCCACGGGGTATACTTCACCGCCCATGGAAACGTTCCTGATCACCGGCGGCGCCGGCTTCATCGGCTGCAACTTCGTGCGGCTGGCTCTCGCGGAGACCGAAGCCCGGCTCGTCGTCCTCGACAAGCTCACCTACGCGGGCAGCCTGGAGAACCTCTCCGCCGTCCTGGACGATCCGCGCTTCACGTTCGTCCTCGGCGACATCGCGGACCGGGCGACCCTCCACAAGATCTTCGCCGAGCACCGGCCCACCGCGGTCCTCAACTTCGCGGCCGAGAGCCACGTCGACCGCTCGATCGAGGACGCCAGCGCCTTCATCCAGACCAACATCGTGGGAACGTTCGAGCTGCTCGAGGCGGCACGCCGGCACGTCGCCGGGCTGGGCGAAGCCGGGAGCCGGGCCTTCCGCTTCCTCCACGTCTCGACCGACGAGGTCTATGGCAGCCTGGGTCCGACCGGGGCGTTCGCGGAGACGACCCCCTACGCTCCCAACTCACCCTATGCGGCCTCCAAGGCCGGCGCCGACCACCTGGTGCGCGCCTACCACGAGACCTATGGGCTGCCGACCCTCCTCACCAACTGCTCGAACAACTACGGACCCCACCAGTTCCCCGAGAAGCTGATCCCCCTGATGACGCTCAACGCCCTGGAGGGCAAGCCTCTGCCCATCTACGGCGACGGCGGCAACGTCCGCGACTGGATCTACGTGGACGACCACTGCCGCGGCGTCCTCACCGTGCTGCAGCAGGGCCGGCCGGGCGAGAAGTACAACCTCGGCGGGCGCAGCGAGCGGACCAACCAGCAGATCGTCGACAGCCTCTGCGAGATCCTGGAGAGCGCACGGCCGGCCGCCGCCAACCCAGCCCTGCGCGACCGCGGGATCGCCTCCTACAGAGACCTGAAGGTCTTCGTCGCAGACCGCCCGGGCCACGACCGCCGCTACGCCATCGACGACACCAAGGCGCGGACCGAGCTCGGCTGGGAGACCCGCCACGACTTCGCCTCCGGCCTCTCCGCCACCGTGCGCTGGTACATCGACAACCGACCCTGGTGCGAGGCGGTGCAGGCGGGACGGTACGACCGCGAGCGCCTCGGCCTGATCCGGAGCTGAAGAGCGCATGGACTTCCGCCCCCTGGAGCTCCCCGGAGTCATCCTCGTCGTGCCGGACGTCCACCCTGACGAGCGCGGCTACTTCCTCGAGACCTACCACCGCGACAAGTACGCGACGGGAGGCATTCCCGAGACCTTCGTGCAGGACAATCAGTCGTTCTCGTACGCGAGGGTGCTGCGCGGCCTCCACGCGCAGCTCCAATACCCGCAAGGCAAGCTGGTGCGTGCCATCACCGGCTCGATCTTCGACGTGGCGGTCGACATCCGGCCGGGCTCGCCCTCCTTCGGCCGCTGGGTCGGGGAGACCCTCTCCGGCGAGAACGCCCGCCAGCTCTACGTCCCTCCCGGCTTCGCCCACGGGTTCTGTGTGCTCTCCGAGACCGCGCACGTGCAGTACAAGTGCACCGACGTCTACCGTCCCGGCGACGAGATCGGCGTCGCCTGGAATGATCCCGAGATCGGTATCGACTGGCCGGTCGCCGATCCGGTACTCAACGAAAAGGACAGGAAGGCTCCCCGATTGGCCAAAATCGTGCAGAGACTCCGATCCGTCTGACCGCTACCGCCGCGCGCGGTCGCTTCAACGGAGGAGAGCCCTTGCAGCCGACCACGACCCTGGATACCGCGGTGCTCGACGCGCCCTGCATGCCCGAGGAACTGTTCACCGACGCCGACCTGCGCCAGATGGCGGAGCTGGGGCTCCCCCCTGAGGAGGCGCTGCGCCAGGTCGAGCTGTTCCGCAATCCTCCGCCGTTCACGCGGGTGGTGCGACCCTGCACGCCCGGCGACGGCATCCGGATGATCTTCGACAGCGATCACGACCGCCTCCTCGGCTTCTGGGAGGAGGCGGCCCGCCAGGGGCGGATCGGCAAGCTCGTGCCCGCCTCCGGCGCGGCGAGCCGGATGTTCAAGGCATTGCTCGAAGACCTGCACGACTGCCCGGCCGAGCCCTCCGCCGAGGTATGCCAGGTGATGGACAACCTCCACCGCTTCGCCTTTTTCGAGGATCTGGAGTCAGCTCTGCGGCAGGGAGACCGCCGGGCGGTCCTGGAGCACCTGCTGACCGGCAAGGGGCTCGGCTATGCGGACCTGCCCAAAGCCCTCCTCGCCTTCCATCGGTATCCCGAGGGGCCGCGCACGCCGTTCGAGGAGCACCTCGTCGAGGCGGCCGCGACCACCCGCGACGCCAACGGGATCTGCCGGCTCCACTTCACCGTCTCGCCGGGCCACGAGGAGGAGCTGCGCCGGCTGCTCGAAGAGGTCCGGCCGCGCTACGAGGAGCGCCTCGGCGCGCGCTTCGAAGTCTCTTTCTCCTTCCAGGACCGATCGACCGACACCCTGGCCGTGGACCTGGAGAACCGCCCCTTCCGGCTGAAGGACGGCTCGCTCCTCTTCCGGCCCGGCGGTCACGGCGCATTGATTCACAACCTCCACGCGCTCGCCGGGATGGGCTGGGACGTCGTGCTGCTCAAGAACATCGACAACGTGGTGCCCGACGACCGCAAGGCCGCCGGCCTCCTCTGGAAGAAGCTCCTCGCCGGCGCCCTGCTCGCTCTCCAGAAGCGGATCTTCGGCTATCTGGAGCGGCTGGAGAACGGGTCGTCCGTCACTCCCGAGCTCCTGGAAGAGGTCGAGAAGTTCATGACCGATGCCCTGGTCCGCCCGGTCCCGCCGGAGATTTCTCTGCGCGCGGAGGAGCTGCGGCAGTACTTCCTGCGCATCCTGGACCGTCCACTGCGCGTCTGCGGCGTGGTGCGCAACCTGGGCGAGCCGGGGGGAGGCCCCTTCTGGGTCGAATCTCCCGGAGGGGAAGTCTCGCTGCAGATCGTCGAAGCCTCGCAGATCGATCCCGGAGATCCGGTCCAGCAGAGGATCCTCCGCTCCTCCACCCACTTCAATCCGGTGGACCTCGCTTGCGCCCTGCGCGACCGCCACGGCCGGCCGTACGACCTGGAGCGCTACATCGACCCTACGACCGTGTTCATCGCGAAGAAGTCACACGAGGGAAGGCCGCTCAAGGCCCTGGAGCGGCCGGGGCTGTGGAACGGCGCGATGGCCGACTGGAACACGGTCTTCGTCGAGGTGCCGGACGCCACCTTCGCACCGGTCAAGACGGTGCTCGACCTGCTTCGGCCGGAGCACCAGTAGCGTCTCCCGGCGGAGCCTGCTCACGAGGGCGAGGGCTTCTTTGGCCCATCTCCTCGCCTGAGCATCAGCTCAAGAACGGAAGGTCAATCGGTTCTTTCCGACCTTCGCCTTAAGCTCCTGCCGGAGTTTCTCCTCAAGCTCTGTCGCAGGCTTCGCCATGCGATCACGGATGTGGCCGGCGAGGGTTTTCCTCTTCGCCATCGCCTCTTCGGCTGCGAGAGTGCTCGTCTTCATTTCCTGCTCCTCGACGACGGCGATCGCACGCTCTGGCATTCGAAGTTCTCCATCCGAGGTTGACTACCCTTTCCGGCAGACGGTCGTCGGTTCCCACCTCGTCGCTCTTGATCATAGCAGCGTGACGGCCTGCGCCATCGCCTTTCGTCCCGTGACCCGCTTCGTGACCCCGTGGTAGGGTTGGTCCCCGGACGGAACACCCCGATGAGCAGCTCTCATCCCGCCCTGCCAGTCAGCCGCCTGCCGCCGACCACGCCGTCTCTCCTCGACGACACCGCGCGGCCCTACTTCCTTTGGTGGACGGACGCCACCGTCGGCCAGCTCAAGGAGCACCTCGCCTCGGATGATCCGGAAGAGCGCGCGTACTGGATGGGAGCACTCCTGCGAGAGGCCAACACCCGGGACGTCTGGCTCTTCGTTCATCCCGACGAGATCCGCGCGCTCTGGCCACGCCTGATCCGGTATCTGGGACGCTCCCGGCAGATGTGGGCCTGGCTGCTGGAGCTCCCGCCACCCGAGTGGCCGCCACTGAGCCAGATCCGTGCAAGCCATGCGTAACACATTTGACCGCCGGGTGGTTCCGGATTTTGTCCTCGACTTCGTCCGTGCCTGCCAGATGCGCATCCCCTGCCACCTCGGCGGCGGCGCGGCTCTCGCCGGGGCGTATCTCGGTCATCGGACGACCGGTGACATCGACCTCTTCGTCCATGACGCCGAGGAGATGCGGGCCCTGGTCGGGCTTCTCCCGGGCGCTGCCTCGGATGCCGGGATCGATGTCACGGTGCTGCGCGACGTGGGCCACCTCGTGCGCGCACGACTCGAGACGGAAGGAAGCAGCGTCGAGGTCGATGTCGTCCACGAGCCCATCGCCGACCTCGCGGCACCACCGCCGCCGATCGAGGGGATCGTCATCGAGTCGCTCACCGACCTGCGGGCGAGCAAGCTGACCTGTATCCTCTCACGCTCCGAGCCTCGCGATCTCGTCGACCTCTATTTCCTCGACAAGGCCGGGTTTCCGCCCGAGCGGGATCTCGAAATCGCCTTGCGGAAAGATGCCGGAATCGATCCTGGTGTGCTGGCCTGGCTCCTCGCCCAGTTTCCGACCCGCCCCCTGCCTGCGATGCTCGAGCCTCTCACTTCCGACCAGTTGGAGACGTTCCGAGACGCTCTGGCGGAGAAATTGCGGCGCAGCGCCATCGAGTGAAATCAAGCCCCAGTATCAATACTGTTTCGCACAGGCCAGGACAGGCCCGGCGCGCGCCCCCTGGGAGCGCTGGCGTCTCGCCGGCATTCAAGAGAGTGGGCCGAAGGCCCGGCCTTTTTGGAGAGGGTGGGAGGCGAGGTGCGGCTCGAAGCTGCGGTGCTCATGGCCGGCCGCCGTGGTCGGGTGGAGTGTGGGCCGCCGAGACGGCGGCGGTCCCAGGGGGCGGTGCTCGGCCCTCGGTGCCAGGCTTGGCCCTTCCCAAGATTCCGATCGTTGTGCTACAATCGTGCACACTATGACCCGCGAACAATACGAACACCGCAAACGGCGGCTGGAGGAGCAGCTCCAGGCCGGCATCCAGTTGTTGGAGTCGGCGTATCAGGCCCAGGTCCGGGCCCTGGACCTGGTTTGGATGCTCCAGGCGGAGGAGGCCGGCGCCGGGGCGATCCAAGCTGGAGCGCCTCTCTCCTCTCCCGCAGCGCCGACCGCACCGCCTCCTGCTACGCAGGAGGCGCTCTCTGTGCCAGGCCAGCCCAGGCGCCGGAGCCCCTCCGAGGTGAGCGACGACGTCCATGCCGCCCTTCCTCTCCTGCCCGAGATGTTCACGCGCGGCGATGTGTGCAAGACTCTTGGCTATGAGCCGGACCGCGCGATCCTCTACCGGATTCTCCAGGACCTGGTCCAAAAGGGCCGGATCCGCCTCGAGACTCGCGGTGCGGGCCAGAGGGCGACGGTCTATTGCAGGACCGATCCGAGCGATCCGCCTGCGCCCGGGTGATACGCGGCCGCGTCCCGGAGAGATTCCGGATTTCCCGGTGCTCAATCGGCTCGAGTTGCCGCACATTGGGGTTCATTCCCGCACCTCCCCGGCCGGGATCTGTGACATTCTCTCCCAGAGATGCGGCTCCCCTGAACATTCGGCGCTCATTCGGCCCCTCTCCGACCCCACCCGGCCCGAGGGCTGTCTCATTCGGCTCGCGCCCCGCTTCATTCAGCTCTCGCCCGGAGACATTCAGGGGCCGGGCGGACTCATTCAGGTGCTGAGAGGAAACATTCAGGCCGCGGGCGGAGACACTGCTCTCGTCACCCAAGACATTCCGCTCCCGGGCGGAATCACTCCTCCCAGGAGCTGAATGACTCCGCCCAAGGGCCGTATGTTGTGCGCCGTGGGCTGAATGTCTCCGCCCAAGCCCGGAGTGTTGTGCGCCGTGGGCTGAATGAGTGAGTGACAGCAGCGGCAAGGAGGAGTGCCGATGCAAGCGAAGCGACGTTTTCCCGCCGAGATCCAGGCCGCAATCCGCGACGAAAAGATCCTGGGCCTGCGAGCCGGCACGCAGCCGCACCGTTTCATCGGCATCTGGGCTGTAGTGGTGGAGGGCCGTGTGTTCGTGCGGTCCTGGAGCCTGAAGCCGCGGAGTTGGTACCGCACTTTCCTCGTGGAGCCGCGCGGCACGATCCAGATCGCAGGTCGCGAAATCCCCGTCCGAGCCGTGCGCACGAGGAGCGAGCGATTGAAGGACGCGGTCGACCGCGCCTACCTGGAGAAGTACAAGACGCCAGGGTCCATCCAGTACGCTCGCGACCTCGCACGCGCGGAGTCCAGGGCCACGACGACGGAGTTGGTGCCGCTGAAGTAGAAGGTGCTTCGAGAGTTGAGAGGCAGGTTTCCCCCTCTCCCGGACGGTGGGGGGGCGATGGGAGAGGGAGCCAGGGGTGAGGTCAACGGCGCCAACCCCACCACGAGCTCCTGCTGTGACGGCGTCTAGAACCCGATCCGCACGCCGAGCTGGTACTGGCGGCCACCTGGGCTGTTTGTCGAGGTGGGGGTCAGGAACCCGGCGGTGCCCAAGAACGAGTCGCCACCTTGAAAATTGGGAGCTGTTCTCCCATATTTCAAGGTAAACTGTGGGCATGATCGAGCGCTCCGCCCATCTCGAACGTCTGCGTGACCTGCTGGGCCAGTTTCCAGTGGTGGGGTTGATCGGCGCTCGCCAGGTAGGGAAGACCACCATGGCGATGGCCCTGGCGGACAGTTTCCAAGGGGAGGTGACCCGCTTCGACCTGGAAAACCCGCGCCACGTGAGCCGCCTCGAGGACCCCTTGTTCGCACTGGAGGACCTCGGCGGCCTTGTGGTCCTGGACGAGATCCAGCTCCGGCCGGAGCTGTTCCCGGTGATTCGGGTCCTGGCGGACCGGCCCGGGATCCCGGCGCGCTTTCTGGTCTTGGGGAGCGCTTCTCCCGAGCTGCTTCGCCAGAGCTCGGAGTCTCTGGCCGGCCGCATCGCCTACCACGAGCTCGGCGGCCTGAGACTGGAGGAGGTCGGGGTGGAGCATCTGGACGCGCTCTGGCTCCGCGGCGGTTTTCCGCTCTCCTACCTTGCCGCGTCGGAGCCGGAGAGCAGCCGTTGGCGGCAGCAGTTCATCCGTACCTATCTCGAGCGCGACCTCTCCGAGCTCGGGATCACACTCCCCGCGACGACGATGCGGCGGTTCTGGGCGATGCTCGCTCACTACTATGGGGAGACCTGGAACGGCTCGGAGCTGGCGCGCGCCTTCGGTGTCTCCCACAAGACCGTCAAGGGGTATCTCGACGTGCTCTGCTCGACTTTCATGGCGACACGGCTGGAACCCTGGCACGAGAACCTGGCGAAACGCCAGGTGAAGGCTCCCAAGATCTACCTCGCCGACAGCGGCATCCTCCATACCCTCCTGGGGATCGAGACGCGAGACGATCTGCTCGACCATCCAAAGATCGGCGCCTCCTGGGAGGGCTTCGCCATCGGCGAAGTGGTGGCTCATCTCGGCGCCCGTCCCGAGGAGTGCTTCTTCTGGGGGTTGCACAGCGGCGCCGAGCTCGACCTGCTGATCCAGCGCGGCACACTCCGTCGCGGCTTCGAGCTCAAGCTCACCAGCAACCCACGGGTCACCCCGTCGATGCGCTCGGCTCTGGAGAGTCTGGACCTCGACGAGCTGACGGTCCTCTACGCCGGTACCGAATCCTACCCACTGGCCCCCCGCATCCGCGCCGTGGCTCTGTCGCGGCTGCGGGAGGACGTGCCGCCGCTGGGGTAGAACCAAGAGGTCAGTCGGTTCTCAAGATTCCCAGATCCCCGCCTCATCCGCCAGGAGGTCCCAGCCTCCCGTACCAGCATGGTCTCTCAGCCACTGGGCGGTCAAGCCCGCCTGTTCGAGAGCCCGCCGGAGCGTTCTCAAACAGCGGTCGCGTGCCGAGTACAGCGCCTTCTGAGGACGCCCCAGGGCGGACGAGATCGCCGCCATGGTCAGGCCGTCCCGGCAGGAGAGCTTGAGGAGGAGGCGGTCTTCGGCCGACAGCTCGCGGAGCGCCTGGAGAAGCGCGCGGCGCAGGAGGATCGCCGCCTTGGTGCGCTCGTCCGCTTCGACCCGGGCCTCCACCGAGCCGTGACAGGCCACCTCGCGAAGCTCGTCCTCGCCGACCCACCGCCTCTCGGTGCGCCGCGGGAGCTCGCCGGCGATCCGTTCGAGCTCGGCCGCGGACGGAGCGACCCGGTGCTCGCTACGCATCCGCCCGATCGCCTCGTCGAGGGAAAGGCCGTCTCGGTTCCACAGCCGCTCGAGCAGCACCGCCTCCGGCCCAAGCCTCCGGGCCACCGCGGACGGCCGCCACTTTCCCCAGACGTGGGTCCGGTAGTCCCGCATCAGATTGACCAGGATCACGGTCAAATAGGTGGAGAAGGAGCTTCGGCCCTCCCAGGCCGCGAGCATTCGATAGTCATCCTCGACCAGCTTGAACAGCGCCCAGGAGCGGAGCTCCTCGGCCTCGTGCTCGGGCAGGCCACTCCGCCGGCCCAGCTTCTCGAGCTTTTGCTGAATCAGATCGTAGTGAGCCTCGAGCAGCTCTCGGCCGTTCATGGGGATGTCGGGTTGGACCTTCGCGGCGACTTGGCGGGCCATCTCAATCCTCCTGGAGGTCGGGTCGCCGTTCGGCGGCCGGGATCGGGGCCAGTCTTGCCGCCCGAGGTCCCTGGCGTCCTTTGGAAAGGCTTCAGAAATCCTCAAGATCCTGGCAGGAGGGGCTTACAATAGGAGGCGTCCTCGAAAAGCGACATCCCGATGACCCAGCCGCGAGAATCCAGGCGCGTCCCCCATCCCGGCAGATTCCGGTTGGACAGCTGGTCGGTCCACCCCGCCGAGGGGACGTTGTCCTCCGACGGCCATCTGGTCCGGCTGGAGCCACGGGTGATGGACGTGCTCGTCTATCTGGCGGCGGAACCGGGAGAGGTGGTCTCGAAAGAGGATCTCCTGGAGGCGGTGTGGGGAGGCGCCTATATCGAGGAGGGAGTCCTCGCCCAGGCGATCCACAGTCTCCGCAAAGCGCTGGGGGACGACGCCCGGCAGCCCCGCTTCATCCAGACGATCCCCAAGCGCGGGTATCGCCTGGTCGCTGCGGTCATGCCGAAGGTGGCTGCTCGCGTGCCGACCACACCTCAAGATGATGTGTCTGTCGAGGAAACGCAAGCATCCCTCCCGGCCGCCGCGCCGCCGTCGCGCTGGAGGGCTTGGGTGCTCGGCGGCGCCGCCCTCCTCGCCGTGCTCCTGATTCTCGGTCTCACCCATGCTCGCTTCAGCCGGTCCCGACAGGAGGAGGAAGCTCCCTCGCCGGTCGCTCCCGAGGGGAGGCGGATCGTCGTTCTTCCTTTCGAGGATGTCAACGGGCCGGCAGATCCATTCTTCGCCAAGGGCCTGACAGAGGAGATCACCAACGACCTTTCCTCCTTGGCAGCCTTGGAAGTGATCTCGCGGACGAGCGCCAGGCAGTACGCCGGGACACATAAGCCGCTGCCGCAGATCGCACGCGAGCTCAAGGTCAACTACGCGCTGGAGGGATCCGTCCAGTGGGGCACGACTCCGCAAGGGCATCCCCAGGCACGCGTCTGGGCGCGCCTCGTCCGTGCGCCCGACGACGTTCAGGTCTGGGCGGCGCAGCTCGATACCGGAGTGGAGAACATCTTCTCCGTCCAGTCCGAGATCTCCCGCCGGGTGAGCGAACAACTTGGTATCGCTCTAACCTCGGAACAACGCCTCGCCCTGAGCAAGCCGCCGACCGAGAACCTGGAGGCCTACAACGCCTATCAACGAGGCTTAGCGCTCAGGAACCAACCGTTCTATTCACCGGAGCACGTATTCAAGGCCGTGTCGATGTTCGAGCGTGCCACCGAGCTCGATCCCCGATTCGCCGCCGCCTGGGCCGAGCTTTCACAGAGCCATTGCTATCTTGCGTTCAACACCGATCGGTCGCCGGCCCGGGTCGATCTGGCGCAAAGGGCCTTGGAGCGCGCAGTCAGCCTGGACTCCGAACTGCGTTCCGTATGGTTGGCCCGTGTCTACTTCTCCTATCGCTGCAGGGGAGACTACGACACCGCCCTCCAACAGCTCACGCAGGCGGCCCAGCATTTTCCGAATGATGCCGAGGTTCTCCAGCCTCGCGGGTTCCTTCTCCGCCGCAAGGGGAGATTCCGGGAAGCTGCCGAGGTTCTCCAGCACGCCTACACGCTGGACCCGAAAGCGATCCTTCTGGTCTGGGCAACCGGGGAGACCTATCGAGCCCTACGCAATTACGAGGAGGCCGACCGCTTCTTTCGGCAAGCCGTCTCGCTGGCTCCTGACGAGTCTACCTATTGGGCAGAGCAAGTGCTCAATAGATTAGCATGGACAGGGGATCTCACTGAAGCGCGCATACTTCTCGCGAAGGCACCGACCCTCGAAGACCCAGGGCTCCTGT
Source organism: Thermoanaerobaculia bacterium (assembly GCA_035637095.1). GTDB lineage: Bacteria > Acidobacteriota > Thermoanaerobaculia > Multivoradales > UBA5704 > UBA5704. The sequence goes on along the minus strand of DASPXX010000208.1, from coordinate 8,582 downwards.
TCGTCTCGTTCGAGCTCGATTTCTTCGCACGCGACTATAAGAAGGCACTCTCCCGACTCTCCGGTGAATCGCTGCACAGGCAAACTCCCGCCGCGAAGCACCAGTTCCTGATGATGGCGGCCATTGCGCGTGAACGGATGGGAGATCACAAAGGAGCCTTGGCCGCCGCCGAAGCGAGTCGCGCGGAGTTGGAAGACCTCGTTAGACGCTTCCCAGGGGAGCCGTTCTACCCCGCCCTCTTGGCAATTGCGCTCGCCCAGCTCGGTCGGGGCGACGAGGCCTGCGCGCTCGCCGAGAAAACGGCCCGAAAAAACCGCCTTGACGCCCTCGGTGGTCCAAACGTCGTGGAGTTTCAGGCGATGGCTGAGACCATGGCCGGGCGACATCGCGAGGCAATCAGCCGGCTGGCCCAACTGCTAGCTACTCCATACCGCAATGCACTTTCAGTCAATGAGTTGCGGCTAAGTCCTGTATGGGACTCCTTGCGTAGCGAGCCGGAATTTGAGAACCTTGTTAGAGTGCCCAGATATTGACAAGGTATTGACTCTTCCACATTGCTGCATTCAAACCCTGAACCGAGGAGCGCTGCTCCCAACGGAGGAGAATCATGGCTTTTGTGACCAAGGAACTTGCAGGTAAGATTGCTATACCGCAGGCAGACGGAGGAGGAGGAGAAGGCGACGTAGTTATTATCGTCCAGTGTGCAGCAACTTGTACCGGAACTGTAGGGAAGGTCGAACTCGTTGGGGACGGGCTGAAAACCGAAGCCAATCTCGAAAAACTAAGGAAGGCGCTGAGCTATATTGTCAATAATTTTAGCGACATCGAGACTGAGTTCCTCAACCTGCCCTGATTAGCAACTGCCGACTGCTTCGATCCCGAAGCCGACCAGGAGCATCGCCGGGAGCAGGAGGAGCGGAAGGACCGTAACCAGAGGACGGTGCGGGAGGGCATGCATCCAGAGTATCAACCATCGAATCGACCCGATGATCCGCCGCCTCAACCCATTGGGTTCGCCGCCGGGCTCATTAGCTCGTTAGAATCCGGGCCATGGCCGACCGCGATTCCGCTCTTCGCGTGCTGACAGCGCTCCAGAGGAGCCCGGTCGGCGACGCTGCCGTCCTCGTTGGCTCTTCGGGACTCTTCGGATTCCCGACGGAGGTGCCCGCGCTCACGGAGGACGTCGATGTCGCGGTTCCGGAGGCGGCGGTCGCCCGGCACGGTCGCGAGATCGTGGAAGCGCTGCGCGAGCAGGGATTCGAGCACGATGCGGGAACGGCGACGTTCATCGGTCCGGACGGGGCGATCTTCGACCTGCTCGGGCATGGAGATCCAGGACAGGGGGACCACATCGGCGGAACCGAGACTCTGCGTGTCATGGTGTTCGAGGATCTCTCTCGGGTCCTCAGCGATCCCTCTACAACAGCGGTGCTCGCGGCCGGAGGCCGGGCTCTGACTCCAGCCGCCTTCGTGGTCAGCAAGCTGCTCACGGAACGTGCTCACAAAGGCGCGAAGGACAAGATCCAAGCGCTCCTGGTGCTCGCCGAACGCGAGGAGGAGATCTTCACGGACGAGGTCGTCAGGCTGCTTCGCGATCTCGCTCCGGAGCGCCTTGACGATGTCCGTGCCGGCGCCCAGAGCGCCTACTTCAGCCTGCAAGGGGATCCGGCCTTTTCCGATGCCGGCGCGGAGGGATATGCGCCGGTCGTGCGCCAGGTCGAGACAGGCCTCGAACGGCTGCTGGCGATCCTGGAGAAACTCGATGGCTGAGACGCGCCGAGGGCTCACCGCCGAGGAGCGGATGCGGGAGCTCGAGCGCGACCGGGCGGCGTTGCGCCGGGAGCGGATGTTGCGCGAGGTGGCCGGCCCCCGCTGGCGCCGCATGGTGAGGATCGTACCGGTGCTCTTCCGGCGCGAGGGACAGATGGTCGCGAGGGTGCTCCAGGCCGAAGTCGGCACCGTGATCGAGGCGTTGCGGCCCGACGCGGTCTTCGCCCTCGATACGGCAATGCGCCTCGCGCACGGATTTGGATTCCTCGCGGTCCAGGAGATCCAGGCCTACCTCACCAGTCCGGAGCCGCTCGACCGTCTGGCGGAGGAAGGCCTGATTGCGCCCCAACCCTTCGCGGATACGACCCTGATCCGCCCCTGGCCCGGTCCGCCCCGGCTCCTGGCTTGCCTGGTCGAGGATCTCCCTCCTTGGCGCGAGCTCACGGGAGGATGTCGCGTCGTGACCCGGGAGCGGCTCGGCCGTGAGCTCATCGGCGCCGTCGGACCCCGAGCAGATCTGTTTGCCCTGTACGAGAAGGCGACCGAGGGACAGAACGCCTGATCCCATCCCTCAGCGAGGCAGTTTCTCCTCAATACTCCGCCAGGTACCGCTCCTGCTCCCAGGGGTGGACGTGGGAGATGTAGTCCGCCCACTCCTGGCGCTTGGCGCGCAGGTAGTTCTCGAGGATGTGCTCGCCGAGGACGCCGCTGACCACCGGGTCCTTCTCGAGCTCGTCCAGGGCCTCCGAGAGGTTGGCCGGGAGCTGGCCGATGCGCAGGCGCCGCTTCTCGCGCTGGCTCATGGTGAAGATGTTCTTGTTGATCGGCGGGCCCGGATCGAGGCTCCGCTCGATGCCGTCGAGGCCGGCCGCCATCATCACCGCCAGGGCGAGATAGGGGTTGCAGGACGGGTCGGGCATGCGCACCTCGCAGCGGGTCGACATGCCGCGCTTGGCCGGCACGCGGACCAGCGGGCTGCGGTTCTTCTCCGACCAGGCGACGTTGATCGGCGCCTCGTAGCCCGGCACCAGCCGCTTGTAGGAGTTGACCAGCGGGTTGGTCACCGCCGCGAAGGCGACGGCGTGCTCCAGGATGCCGCCGATGTAGCCGAGCGCCACCCGCGACAGCTGCCAGGTCGCCTCGGTGTCGTAGAAGGCGTTCTCGCCCTTGCCGTTGAGCAGGCTCTGGTGGACGTGCATGCCGGAGCCGTTCACGCCGAACAGCGGCTTGGGCATGAAGGTGGCGTGCAGGCCGTGGTCCATGGCCACCTTCTTGACCACGAAGCGGAAGGTGGTGACGTTGTCGGCCGTCGAGACGGCGTCCGCGTACTTGAAGTCGATCTCGTGCTGTCCGGGCGCCACCTCATGGTGCGCCGCCTCGACCTCGAAGCCCATCGCCTCCAGCACGATCACGATGTCGCGCCGGCACTCCTCGCCCTTGTCCACCGGAGTCAGGTCGAAATAGCCGCCCACGTCGTGCGTCTCGACCTTGACGTTGCCGAGGTCGTCGCGCTGGAACAGGAAGAACTCGGCCTCCGGGCCGGCGACCATGGTGTAGCCCATCTTCTGGGCCTTCTCCACCTGTCGCTTCAGGGTCATGCGCGGACAGCCGGCGAAGGGAGATCCGTCCGGGTTGTAGACGTCGCAGATCATCCGCGCCACCTTCGAGCCGTCCTGGTTCGCCCAGGGATTGACCCGGAACGTCTCGAAGTCGGGGACGAGCAGCATGTCCGACTCCTCGATCCGCGTGAAGCCCTCGATCGACGAGCCGTCGAACATGATCTGGCCGTCCAGAGCCTTCTCGAACTGGCTGCGCGGGGTCTCGACGTTCTTGATGATCCCCATGATGTCGGTGAACTGCAGTCGCATGAAGCGGACGCCTTGCTTGTCGGATATCTTCAGGATCTCGTCTCTATCCATAATGTCTCCCCTGGTATGTGATTGCGCTTGATCGCCGCCGGATGACGACGCGCGGATCTTATGGGGCCGATCGGTCGTTGGCAAGCCAATTCTGTGCGCAGTGACATGCAAACCTTGCCGGCTCTGCACATTCCGCGGTGCAGGGCGGCCCTCACCCCCGGCCCCTCTCCCGCGAGCGGGAGAGGGGTGCAGGTAACCCGGGAAGACATAGACTTGGGCGATGACAACCGCCACGTTGGCCAACAAGAAGCGGGTCTCGCGAAGGAAGGTCGTCCTCATCCTCGCGATCGTCGCCCTGATCCTGGTCGCCCTGACCCTTTTCGGACGCCAGGCCGTGCCCTACATCCCGCGGTTCACCGCCTGGGTCCGGAGCCTGGGGCTCTGGGGTCCTCTCGCCTTCATCCTGGGCTATGCCGTGGCCACGGTCGCTTTCATCCCGGGATCGCTGTTGACCGCGGCCGCAGGAGCCATCTTCGGCCTGGTCCAGGGGACCCTCTATACCTTCGTGGGGGCGACTCTCGGGGCCTCGGCGGCGTTTCTGGTAGCGCGCTATGTGGCGCGCCGACGGGTCGAGAGGATGATCGCCGGCGATGCCAGGTTCGCGGCGGTCGACCGGGCCGTGGGCCGGGAGGGCTTCAAGATCGTGGCTCTGCTGCGGCTCTCCCCGGTCTTCCCGTTCAACGTCCTGAACTATGCGCTGGGGCTGACCAGGGTCCGCTTTCTCGACTACCTGCTCGCTTCGGTGGCCATGCTCCCCGGGACCGTGCTCTACGTCTATTACGGAAAGGTCGCCGAGAATTTCGCCACCTCTGCGGGAGGGTGGGTGACCCTCGGCATCGGCCTGGTCGCCACGATCGCGGTGACCACGGTCATCACCCGGCTGGCGGGGCGGGCGCTCCGGCAGCAGATCGGCGAGGAGGATCGCGATGCCTGAGCCCGTGGAGCCGCTCGACGAGCACAACCGGACGCTCCTCGCGAACGTCCACCCGCCGTCCTGGATCAACCCGGAGCCGGCGCCGCGCTATCACCTGGTCGTGATCGGCGCCGGCACGGCCGGGCTGGTCTCGGCAGCCGGAGCGGCGGGGCTCGGCGCCCGGGTGGCCCTGATCGAGCGCCACTTGATGGGCGGCGACTGTCTGAACGTCGGCTGCGTCCCGTCGAAGGGAGTCATCCGCGCCTCCCGGGCCTGGCAGGACGCTCGCCAGGCCCGCGAGCGCTTCGGCGCTCCAGCGGTCGATCCGGGAAGCTCCGGCAATTTCGGGATGGCCATGGAACGGATGCGGCGGCTGCGCGCCAAGATCAGTGAGAACGACAGCGCAGAGCGGTTCCAGGGGCTCGGAGTGGACGTCTTCCTGGGCGACGGGCGCTTCACCGGACCGGACACCGCGGAGGTCACCGGCAAGACCCTGCGCTTCCGCCGCGGCGTGATCGCCACGGGCGGGCGCGCCGGCGTACCGCCCGTTCCCGGACTGGCCGACTCCGGATATCTGACCAACGAGACGATCTTCAACCTGACCGAGCTGCCGGCCCGGCTGGTGGTCATCGGCGGCGGCCCGATCGGCTGCGAGCTGGCCCAGTCGTTCGCGCGCTTCGGCAGCCGGGTGACCGTTCTCGATATTGCGCCCCAGATCCTCCCCCGCGAGGACGCCGACGCCGCCGCCCTCGTCCGGCAGGCGATGGAGCGAGACGGCGTGAGCTTCGAGCTGGGCGTCAAGATCGCGGAGGTGCGGGAGAAGACCCTGGTGATCGAGCGGGAGGGAGAGCGCCGGGAGCTCACCGCCGATCACATCCTGGTCTCGGCGGGCCGTGTGCCGAACATCGAGGGGCTCGGGCTGGAAGCCGCGGGGGTGCGCCACGGGAAGGCCGGAGTCGAGGTGGACGATCACCTGCGCACCAGCAATCCGCGGATCTACGCCTGCGGCGACGTAGCCTCGCGCTACCAGTTCACCCACGCGGCGGACGCGCAGGCGCGCATCGTCATCCAGAACTCCCTGTTCAAGGGGAGGGCGAAGGCGAGCGCGCTGACCATCCCCTGGTGCACCTACACCACCCCGGAGGTCGCCCACGTCGGCCTCTATGAAAAGGAAGCCCGCGATCAGGGGATCGAGGTGGACACCCTCGACGTGCAGCTCGCGACCGTGGACCGCGCCATCCTGGACGGCGCCGACGAGGGCTTTCTGCGCGTTCACCTCAAGAAAGGGACCGATCAGATCCTGGGAGCTACCCTGGTGGCCGAGCACGCCGGGGACATGATCGGGGAGCTCTGCCTCGCGGTCACCCACAAGATCGGCCTCGGCAAGATCGCCAGCGTCATCCACCCCTACCCCACCCAGGGCGAGGTCGTGAAAAAAGCTGCCGACGCCTGGCGCCGCACGAAGCTGACGCCGGGGGTCAAGAAGCTGTTCGGAGCGTGGTTCCGGGTGTTCCGGTAGGCCCCCTCCGACCGCGCGCAACGCTTGTATACTGACGCCATGGGACACGCCGAAGCCCGGGCCTATGAAGAGATCATAGATTTCATTGCAGCCAGCAGCGCTCCTTGACTTATTGCCCCAGAAGTGGCACCCTCCAGGTGGAGGGGAGGAACGATGCCGAACTGGCCCGAGGTCCTGCAGGCCCAGAAGAGCGCCTCTACAGTGCTGGTGCTCTTTGTGCCGAGCGTTGACCGTGACGACCAGCCCATTGAGCAGGAGTACTGGGTGACGGAGAGCTTGACTTTACTCGGTCGTCTTTTCGGAGGCGCTACTGCTTTCCCACAAGGTCGAGGCGTCTGGAGGGATGACGCACGCGGCGGGCAGCTCATCTTTGATGCGCCTGTGATTGTCCAGTGCTACACGACGGAGCCAGCCCTGGAAGAAAACGCAGAGGACCTACGGAGCTTCCTTGTGCGTTTGGGCAAGGAGGGGAGGCAGGGGGCAGTTGGGTTCGTGATTGACCGCGACTATCTGGAGATCCGGTTCCCTCTAGAGGAGGCGTGATGGCAAAGAACATTGAGACCCTAGCGAAGAAACTCGGCGCCACCGTAGTGGGCACTGTGCCCGAATACTCGGCAGGCGCTTTTGGCATTGCGGCACTGGCGAACACATTGAGGGAACGGCTGGAGCCGAGCGTCGGTAAGAGGCCCGGCCGGCCAAGTTACGCGGCGTGGAGCAAACGGCCGAAAGTGCCGATGGCACCGGAAACCGAGGAACGCCTGAAAGAGCTGTCCCACTTTCTCAGCGATGGGGAGCGGCAAGTAAGCCCAATGCAGGTCGCCGCCCTCATCTTGGAACAAGCGACGGCCAGCTACTTTCAGCTCACTGCACCCTCGAAACGGAAGCGCGCCGGCTAAATTAGTACTCCCCACTGTAAATACCGTGTCGTAAATCACCGGAAGAGCGGCGGGAGCGCCCCTGGAGGGGCGCAGGCGTGTAGCCCGGGGCGTGAGCCCCGGGTCAGCGGAGCCCGAATTTTTTGGCGAGCCCTCGGCATCTGGAGCATGCTCCGCCTCCGGGGACTTCCAGAGGCGGAGAAGATGGCGGGAGGGAACCGGTAGGCCTCGGCCGGCGTCGTGGTACCCTCTTCCAATGACTCTCAAAGGCCGTGTTCACAATGGACGGCTTGTGGTAGACGAGCCAACAGAGCTTCCTGAAGGAACCGAAATTGATCTCCTGCCTCTCGATCCTGGCGACTGGCTCGACTTCGCCGACCGAGCCGCCCTTGAACGAGCCCTGATCGCTTCTCAGGAGGATATCGAGGCCGGCCGTCTCATCGAAGCCGAAGACGTGCTGAGGGAACTTCGGACCCTACAAACCCCCCTCCTTGAATTCTTTCAGCGCTCGCTCTTGGCGGAGCTCGACTTGGACCGCGACCGGAGCCCGGTGCGGTAGGCTCTTTCCATGCGGCCCGTATTCGCGGATCCCAAGACCGACTTCGTCTTCAAACGCATCTTTGGCAGCGAAGTCCACAAGCCGCTCCTCATCGAGCTGCTCAATGCCCTGCTGGAGCTCTCCGGCGAGCATCGGATCGTCGATCTCAAGTACCTCTCCTCCGAGCAGCATGTGCCGGTGGAGAAGATGAAGCTGTCGCTGGTGGACGTCAAGTGCTTCGATGAGCGCGGGCGGCACTACGTGGTCGAGATGCAGGTGCTCAACGTCGAGGGCTTCGAGAAGCGGGTGGTGTACAACACCTCGAAGGCGTACGTGACCCAACTGCGTACCGGTGAGGACTACCCCGGCCTCGACGACGTGGTGGGGGTGACGATCTGTGATTTCCTGCTCTGGCCCTCTCCGGCGGTGCCGGGTGGGGCGCCGGTGCCGATGCTGAGCCGCTGGCGGATGCAGGAGCAACATGGCGGCGCCCTGGGCCTTTCGCAGGTGCAGTACGTGTTCTTGGAGTTGCCGAAATACGCCTCCGGCGGCGATCCGCAAGGGACGATCGACCGCTGGGCCTACTTTTTTCGGGAGGCTGAGAACCTGGAGATGGTGCCACCTGCCTTGTCGGAGCCGCCGTATCGGGAGGCGCTGGAGGTGGCGCGCATGGCGGGTTTCAGTGTGGGAGAGCTGGACCTGTACGACCGTGCGAAGATCGCTGAACAGGACGCCCGCGGTGCCCTCAGCCTGGCCGAACGGCGGGGGAGGGAAGAGGGGCGTGAAGAGGGACTCACCAAGGGGCGCGAAGAGGGGCTCGCCAAGGGACTGCTGGCCGTGCTTCGGGCTCGCGGCATTGCAGTGCCGGACGCCGTCCGCGAGCGCACCCTGGCGCAGAAAGACGCGGGGCGGCTGGAGCGCTGGCTGGAGAAGGCCGCCGTGGCCGCTTCTGTCGCCGAGGTCATCGACGAGACGAGCTGAAGCCCTTCACAGGTTCTGCGCCAGACAATCAGGACGCCCGTGGTGAAAGCTCCGCTGAGCCTGGCGA
>DASPXX010000207.1:0-10548 GCA_035637095.1 Thermoanaerobaculia bacterium | reverse complement strand
CAACGCCTCCAGATCAGCCGGCAGGTCCGCGTCCTTCAGGTACTTGGCGACGGCGGCCGAGTCGTAGACCAGCTCGTCCTGGAAGAAGGGGAACACCGCCTCGGCCATCTCCTTCAGGGTGCGGGTGCGCGTGCGATAGAGCTCCAGCACCGCCAGCAGGCGCTCGCGGTCGGCGTTTTTCAGGCCCGCCTGATCGATGAACGGCTCCAGGTGCGGCCACAGCTCCTCGACGCTCAGACGCGCCATGTACTGCCCGTTCATCCACCAGAGCTTCTCGCGGTCGAAGACGGCCGGCGAGTCGTTCAGGCGGTCGACCGAGAAGGCGGCGATCATCTCGTCTCGGCTCATGACCTCCCGCTCGTCCCCGGGGTTCCAGCCGAGCAGGGCCAGGAAGTTGTAGAGGGCCTGCGGCAGGATGCCCTCGTTGCGGAACTCCTCGACCGAGGTCGCGCCGTAGCGCTTCGACAGCCGCTTCTTGTCCGGTCCCAGGATGAGCGGCAGATGAGCGAAGGCCGGCACCTCGCCGCCCAGCGCGCGAAAGAGGGGGATGTGCTTTGGCGTGTTCGAGAGGTGGTCCTCGCCGCGGATGACGTGGGTGACCCGCATGTCGATGTCGTCCACTACGACCGACATGTGGTAGGTGGGCGTGCCGTCCGAGCGCAGGAGGATGAAGTCGTCGAGCGCGTCGGGCGGGAAATCCATGGCGCCGCGGACGATGTCGTGGAAGCGGATGTTGTCGCCCGGCATGCGCAGGCGGACGACGAACGGCTTGCCGGCGGCGAGGAGCGTCTGCGCCTCGTCCTGCGGCCGGCACAGGCAGGTCCGCGGATAGCGGAACGCCTTGCCCTGGGTCTGCGCCTCGGCGCGCTGGGCCTCCAGCTCCTCCTGGGTGCAGAAGCAGCGGTAGGCCTTTCCCGCGGCGAGCAGCTCCTCGGCCCGCTCGCGGTGGCGCGCCAGGCGCTCGCTCTGGAGGAACGGCCCCTCGTCCCAGACGGTTCCGATCCAGGCGAGGGCGGACTGGATCTGGCGGGTCATCGCCTCGTCGGAGCGCTCCCTGTCGGTGTCCTCGATCCTCAGGATGAAGGCGCCGCCGGCGCTCTGCCGCAGCAGGTCGTTGTAGATCGCGGTGCGGGCGCCTCCCACATGCAGAAAGCCGGTCGGCGACGGCGCGAAGCGCACGCGGACCGGTCCTCGAATCTCGGTGCTCATGCTCGGGTTTTCTCCCTCGGGATCCCCCGGCGCGGTCCGGCTGGCCGGGGGAGGGAAGAAGGTATCACAGGGGCCGGAGCTATACTGGCCGTATGGAACCGACCACTTCTGAAGCTCCGTCCGGCCCCCGCATCCTGGTGGGGACCGATTTCTCGCCGACCGCCGCGGTGGCGGTCGAATGGGCCGTCGAGCTGGCGCGGCAACAGGGCGCGCGCGTCGAGCTCGTCCACGCCGTGACCGTCCCGCCTTCCGTCCCCGAGTATGTCTCTCCCGGCGCCATCGCCCCGGGTCCTCTCTTCGACGCGGAGGTGCGCAGCGCGGCTCTCGCCCGCCTGGAGAGAGAGGCCGCATCCCTGCACGAGAAGGGGATCGAGGTCGATACCTGGCTGGCCCTGGGGACGCCGTCGATGGTGATCGCCGACCGGGCGACCGAGACCTCTGCGCTGGCGATCGTCATCGGCACGCGGGGGCTCACCGGTCTGCGCCACGTCCTGCTGGGAAGCACGACCGAGCGGGTGGTCCAGAAGGCGCCCTGCCCCGTGCTCACCGTCCATCCCGAGGACAAGGGGCGCCACCGCACCCTGCGCACCATCGTGGTGCCCACCGATTTCTCGGCGGACGCCGAGCGCGCCATCCATACCGCCCAGCGGCTCCTGGCGCCGCTGGCGGAGGACGCGCGGCTGATCCTCGTCCACGCCTTCAACCTGCCGATCGAATACACGGCCTATGGGCCGATTCCGACCTCGGTGCGCTATCTCCAGGACACCGGGTTGGAGGCCGAGCGGCGCCTGCAGGAGCTGACGGACCGGTTGACCGGGGAGGGGCTCGCGGTGGATTCGGTCGCCCGCGAGGGGGATCCGTCACAGGTCATCGTGGAAGAGGCGGAACGCCGGGGGGCGGATCTGATCGCCATGGGAACCCACGGCCGCTCGGGTCTGCGCCACCTGTTCCTCGGCAGCACGGCCGAGCGCGTGGTGCAGCACGCGACGTGTCCGGTGATGACGGTGCGGCGGCCTATTTGACCCAGACCGTCTTGATGTTCACGAACTCCCGGATGCCCACGTCGGCCAGCTCGCGGCCGTAGCCCGAGGTCTTGATGCCGCCGAAGGGGAGGCGCGGGTCGGATTTGACGACGCCGTTCACGAAGACCGAGCCGGCTTCGACCTCGGAGGCCAGGGCCTCGGCGCGGATCGAATCGCTCGTCCACAGGCTGGCGCCCAGGCCGAAGCGCGAGCGGTTGGCCAGCTCGATCGCCTCCTCCGTGCCTTCCGCCCGGATGACGGCGGCGACCGGACCGAACGTCTCCTCGTCGAACGCCGCCATGCCCGGCTGCACCCCGGTGAGGACGGTCGGAGGGTAGTACCAGCCCTTTCCCTCGATCCGCCGGCCGCCGGTGCGCAGGGTGGCGCCGGCCTCCACCGTCCGCCGTACCTGGTCGTCCAGATCGTCCAGCAGGTCCTGGCGGGCCATCGGGCCGACGTCGGTCGAGCGGTCCAGCGGGTCCCCGACCTCGAGGCCTTCCATCTGGCGGACGAGCTCGTTCTCGAAGCGCTCGGCAATCGAGGTGTCGACGATGAAGCGCTTGGCCGCGATGCAGCTCTGGCCGGAGTTGATGGTGCGCGACCGCGCCGCCTGGCGCGCCGCCGCGACCGGATCGGCGTCGGCGAGGACGATGAACGGATCGGAGCCGCCCAGCTCGAGGACCGACTTCTTGAGCTGCCGTCCGGCTTCGGCCGCCACCTCTCGGCCCGCCTTGTCGCTGCCGGTCAGGGTGACGGCGCGCACCACCGGATGGCCGATCAGCGCCATGGTGCGCGAGGACGGGAGGAGGAGAGTCGTGAACGCTCCTTCGGGGAAGCCGGATTCGAGGAAGACCTCCTCGATCGCCAGCGCCGTGCCCGGGACGTTCGAAGCGTGCTTGAGGATGCCGACATTGCCGGCCATCAGGGCCGGCGCGGCGAAGCGGAAGACCTGCCAGAACGGGAAGTTCCAGGGCATGATGGCGAGCACGGGCCCCAGCGGGTCGTAGCGGACGCAGCTGCGCGAGGCATCGGTCGCCACCGATTGCGTGGCGAGGAGCTCCTCGGCGTTCTCGGCATAGTAGTCACAGACCCAGGCGCACTTGTCGGCCTCGGCCTCGGCGGCGGCGAGAGGCTTGCCCATCTCCTCGGTCATCAGGCGGCCGTAGTCGGCGCGGTGCTCGCGCAGGCGGTCGGCCGCGGCATGCATCAGGCGGGAGCGCTCGGCGAACGGCACCTTGCGCCAGGCGGCGAAGGCGCGCTCGGCCGCGGCCAGGCGCTCCTCGACCTCCCGCTCGTCGGGTTCCGGGTAGTCGCGGATCAGCTCTTCGGTGGCAGGGTTGTAGGCCTTCATGAGCGTGGCAGGAATGGCGGAGAGGGAGGGATTCGAACCCTCGGTCCGGGTTTACCCCGGACAACTGCTTAGCAGGCAGCCCTGTTCGGCCACTCCAGCACCTCTCCACGGGGTCCGACAGGAGCCCGTATTCTAGAGGGCGCCCGCCCCGGAGTCAAAACCCTCACGGCAAATGGATAGACTAGGGTCCCCGCCGGGCGATTCCTCGGGAGGGAGAAGGAGGGCGCATTCGATGGCTGAGCACAGGGGCAACGACACGGATCAGGTCGCGATCAACACGATCCGCTTCCTCGCGGTCGACATGGTGGAGAAGGCGCAGTCGGGACATCCGGGCGCGCCGCTGGGGCAGGCGCCGCTCGCCTATCTGCTCTGGACGCGGCACATGCGCCACAACCCGGACAACCCGGACTGGCCGAACCGCGACCGCTTCGTGCTCTCCTGCGGCCACGCCTCGGCGCTCCTCTATTCGCTGCTCCATCTGGCGGGCTACGGCCTTCCCATGGAAGAGCTGCAGCGCTTCCGCCAGTTCGGCTCGAAGACGCCGGGACATCCCGAGCACGAGCTGACCCGCGGCGTCGAGACGACCACCGGGCCGCTCGGCCAGGGGTTGGGCAACGCCGTGGGGATGGCCATCGCGCAGGCCAAGTCGGCCCACCGCTTCAACCGCGACGGCTTCCCCCTCTTTGACCACCGCATCTGGGTGATCGCCAGCGACGGCGACCTGATGGAGGGGGTCTCGCACGAGGTCAGCTCGCTGGCCGGCCACCTGCGCCTCTCGCAGCTCAAGGTCTTCTACGACGACAACGAGGTCTCGATCGACGGCTCGACCCGCCTCGCCTTCTCGGACGACTCCGGGAAGCGTTTCGAGGCGTACGGCTGGCGCGTCCTGCGCGTGGCCGACGGCAACGACCTCGACGCGATCGAGAAGGCGATCGCCGAGGCCGAGGCGGAGACCGAGCGGCCGACGCTGGTGGTGGTGCGCACCACGATCGGCTACGGCAGCCCGCACAAGGCCGGCACGGCCGAGGCGCACGGCGCCCCGCTGGGCGGCGACGAGGTGGTGCTGACCAAGCAGGCCCTGGGCTGGCCGACCGAGCCCACCTTCCTGGTGCCGGAGGAGGCGCACGGCCCCTTCGACGCCGCCCGCGAGCGGGGCCGCAAGCGGGAGGCGGAGTGGAACGACCTGCTCGGGCGCTACCGCGGGGCTCATTCCGAAGACGCCGCGGAGCTCGAGCGGCGTCTGGCCGGCAAGCTGCCCGACGGCTGGGCGGACGCCCTGCCCACTTTCGAGCCCGGGGGCAAGCCGATGGCGACGCGTGCGGCCTCGGGGCAGGTGATCAACGCCATCGCGGGCAAGCTGCCGGAGCTGGTGGGCGGCTCGGCCGACCTGGCGCCGTCGAACAACACGCTGGTCAAAGGGGAGACCAACTTCTCGGCGCAAGATCGGGGCGGACGCAACTTCCATTTCGGCGTGCGCGAGCACGGGATGGGGTCGCTGCTCAATGGCTTTGCCCTCTCGCGCCTGTGGATCCCCTACGGCGGGACCTTCCTCATCTTCTCGGACTACATGCGGCCGCCGGTTCGCCTGGCCTCCCTGATGAAGCTGCAGGTGATCTACGTCTACACCCACGATTCGATCTTCCTCGGCGAGGACGGTCCGACCCATCAGCCGATCAGCCAGCTCGCCTCGCTGCGGGCCATCCCGAACCTGACGGTGATCCGTCCGGCCGACGCCTGCGAGACGGCCGAAGCTTGGCGGTTCGCCATCGAGCACCGGCACGGTCCCACGGCGCTGGCCCTGACGCGGCAGAACCTGCCGATCCTGGAAGAGACCGCGGCGAAGGCGAAGGAGGGGCTCCCCCGCGGCGGCTACGTGTTGCTCGATCCCGCCGAAGGGGAGCCGGAGATCCTCCTGATCGCCACCGGCTCGGAGGTCCACCTGGCCGTCGAGGCCGCGAAGCGTCTGAAGCGCCGGATTCGTGTGGTGAGCCTGCCCTCCTGGGAGCTGTTCGACCGCCAGCCGCAGGAGTACCGCGACTCGGTGCTGCCGCCGGCCGTGCGCAAGCGCCTGGCCATCGAAGCGGCCGCCCCCTTCGGCTGGCACAAGTACGTGGGCAGCGAAGGGGAGATCCACGGCATCGAGCGCTTCGGCGCCTCGGCTCCCGCCAAGGACCTGGAGCGCGAGTTTGGCTTCACCACGGACGCGGTGGTGGCGCGGGTGGAGGGGATGCTGTAAGGCTCACCCCAACCGCACCAACGCCTCTTCCAGCCGCGGCAGGGCGGCTTCGATGTCGGCGAGCGAGACCGCTCCGACGCTCAGGCGGAACCAGCCCGTGTCCTCGGTGGAGCCGAAGGCCTGGAAAGGGACCAGGCCGATCCCGGCGGCTTCCAGCACGTAGCGCCGCACGTCCTCGTTGGTGCGCAGCTCGGCGCCGGAAGGGGTGGGGCCGAAGGGATGAATGCGGGCGGTGAGATAGATCGCTCCCATCGGCGGGATGCTCTCGACCGGCAGCCCCCTTCCTTTGAGCGCCTGGAGACCCTCGTGCAGCCGGTCCAGCCGCTCCTGCACCTTCCTCCGGAAGATCGCGTGGAAGGCCCGGGTCCCCTCCGGGTCGTCGAGCAGGCCCACGGTCGCCACCTGCTCGGCGCGCGGCGCCCAGGCACCGATGTGCCCCAGGACCGCCGACATGCGCGACATCACGTCCGCGGGCCCGACGCCCCAGCCGACGCGCAGGCCGGTGGCCGCAAAGGCCTTGCTGATGCCGTCGACGAACAAGGTGTAGCGCGCCATCTCGGGCAGGAGCTCCGGCGGGGTGAAATGCCGCGTGTCTCCGAAGCGGAGCATCCAGTAGATCTGGTCGTACATGAGGTAGAGCGGGCGCTCGCCGCGGCGGTCGCGCGCCTCGTTCTCCGCGAGGACCGCCTCGCAGATGCCGAGGAGGGCGCCGCGCTCGAACGCCGTGCCGGTGGGGTTGAGCGGCGAGGTCAGACAGAGCAGGCGCGCCCCGGGGAGGACCGGGGCCAGCATCTCCCGGGTGGGGAGGAACCGGCTCTCCGGGCCGCAGACCACCGGCACGCCGGCAGCTCCCGCCATGTGCGTGTAATGGTTGTTGTTCCAGCTCGGTACCGGATAGATCACCCGGTCGCCGGGATCGCAGAGGGTCTGGAACACGCAGTAGATGACCGGCCGCGCGCCTCCCACGACGAGCACCGACTCCACCGGATAGCGGAGGCCCAGCTCGCGCTCGAAGAGCCGGACCACCGCCTCGCGCAGAGCCGGAATGCCGCTCGACGGGGGGTAGTTGGTCTCTCCCCGCTCCAGCGCCTCGTGGATGCCCGTGGCCAGGCGCTCGGGGATGGGGAAGTAGCGGGGGTCGAAGTCGCCGACGGTCAGGTCGCAGATCGGCCGGCCGGCAGCCTTGAGGGCGCGGATCTCGCCCGCGATCCGGAGGACCTCCGAGCCGATGAGGCCCGCCGCCATCGCGGACACCCGGCGTCCCGGGTCCGGTCCACCCTCCTGTGCGAGAGCCGTGAGGTCCAGCATCTCCTCGGTCTTCATGCCCTCCACTATGCCACTTCAATGGACGATCGCGAAGGCCGCTGCCGCCGGCGACTGTGCCGCGGCGACCTGCTTCGCCGCCTCCACCTCGGCGAGCGACTGCTTGAGGATGCCGAACACGATGTACCACCCGACGATCAGCAACACGGCGTCCTTGAGGAGGTCGGGGACGAGCCAGACGTTGGTGTCCCACAGACCGTGCAGCACCACCGCCACCAGCCAGCGGCGGATGACGAGCGGGTGGAACAGCATGGGGACCTGGAACGGCCTGTCCCCCTTCACCTTCCAGAGGGCGGAGCCGACCATGGCCGCCCAGATGACGTGACCGCCGGGGGCCAGCAGCCCGCGGATAAGGATGCTGCCCGTCGCGGAGCTCGTCACGGCCGCCAACTGTTGCGTCTGGAACGCCGCCGCGAGCGCGTCGTTGAACGCGTAGCCGGCCGATTCGAACCCCGCGAAACCGGCTCCCACGGCTGCGCCCAAGAGCAGGCCGTTGAGCTGGAAGCGGTAGCGCACCGCGCCGACGATGATGAGGAGGACGAGCGCTTTGCCCAACTCCTCGACCACACCGGTCAACATCGCCAGGAAGACGTTGCCCACGCCGGAGGGAATGACCAGACCGACCACCATGGTCACCACCAGGCCCAGGGCGCCGCCCAGAAGGATCATCTTGCCGACCTGGTAGATCGAGACGTTGCGCGGCACGTTGAGCTCGAAGAAGAGAATCACGACGGACAGCGGCACGATGAACGATCCGACCACGATCATTCCGGGAAGGAAGTTCGTATTCTCGAACTGCCGTAGACCGAAGAGCATCAGCAGGTAGGTCGCCAGGGCACCGAAGAAGATACGCCAGAAGACCCGCGGCGTCGGCCACCCCGAGGGGATGGTGGCGAGAGCCGGCGTGGTCGTCTCGGTGCCGACGATGAACAGGTCCTCGATATGCGAGGTCGTGACGCCCGGCTGGAGACCGCCGAGCAACACCTCGCGGATCGGGACGCCGGACAGCGTCGGCAGCTCCGCCGCGCGGCTGATGCCGACGCCGATCTCTCCCAGAATGCTGCGTCCGGACGGCTGAGGGACGGCTGCCATGGGAATGGCCTGCGGCGGGAGCGGCGGCAGGAGGCCGGGGATCTCGCCCGCCGGCCGCCAGGAGGGCATCCCCTCCTGCCAGACATAGGTGGTGATCTGGACGGCGCCGGCGGCGGCCAGACGCAGGAGGACATCCGCGTCGACCGGACCGGCCGGGGCTCCGTTCTGTACGTAATACCACTGCCCGTTCATGGTGCCCTCCAACGGTCTGTCAGGATGCATCTGATGCTACAGACCTCGGTCGAGGAGGTCAAACCGTCTCGACCTCCTATCCTGACAAGAACATCCCCTGGAGCGTCCCCTGGATGTGCAGCGCCGCCTCGTAGGGGTCCGCGGCGTCGCGGATCGGGCGGCCGATCACCAGGTAGTCGGCGCCGTTGCGGATCGCGTCCTCGACGCTCATCACCCGCTTCTGGTCGTCCGCCGGCCGAGCTTCTCTCGGACGAATACCGGGGGTCACGATCGCCAGATCCTCTCCGAGGGTCTCCTTGAGGTTCCGCGCCTCCTGGCCCGAGGCGATCACTCCCGCGCAGCCGATCTCCAGGGCACGCCGGGCGCGCGCGAGCACCAGGTCGTGGACGTCCACCGCGACGCCGAGGTCGCGGAGCCCCTTCTGATCGAGGCTGGTCAGCACGGTCACGGCGAGAATCCCGAGACCCCCCTTCTCCCGGCAGGCGGCCTCCAGGACGGCGTCGTCGCCGTGGACCGTGGTGAAGGTGATCGGCCGCCTGCGGATCTGGCGGACGGCGCGCGCCACGGTCTCCGGGATGTCGTAGAGCTTCAGGTCGAGGAAGACCTGCTTGTCCTGCTCCAGGAGCCAGTCGACCAGCGCGAAGCCGGCCGCGAGGAAGAGCTCCAGGCCGACCTTATAGAAGCGGACCGCTTCCTTGAGGGTTGAGACCAGCCTGCGGGCCTCCTCGGCCGTGGGGACGTCGAGGGCGAAAATCAGACGGTCTTCAGGGGGGATGGTTTTGGTGGAGATCAGGATGGGGTCACCGGCGGGCTTGTCCGGCGGGGCCGAAAGATGGGCCATGCGCACCTCCTGAGAAACCCAGGGTAACACAGTAAGATAGCCGGCAATGCTCGAACGTCTCTTCCACGTCCGCGTCGCGGGCTCGACGCCCGGCCGCGAGGCCTTGGGCGGGCTCACGACCTTCCTGACCATGGCCTACATTCTGGCGGTGAATCCGGTCTTCTTGACCGCCGCCGGCATGCCGCTCGAAGGAGCCATCGTGGCCACGGCCCTCTCCGCCGGGCTGGCCACCCTCCTCATGGCCCTGGTGGCCAACTACCCCATCGCGCTCGCTCCGGGGATGGGGATGAACGCCTTCTTCGCCTACAACATCTGCGCCGGTGCGGGCGTGCCGTGGCAAACGGCTCTCGGCCTGGTCTTCTGGAGCGGCCTGGCGTTCATCCTGCTGACCGTCACCGGCGCGCGGCGGGTGCTGGTGCGGGCGGTGCCGGCGAGCATCAAGCTGGCCGGTGCGGTGGGGATCGGCCTCTTCATCGCCTTCATCGGCCTCCAGCACGGCGGCCTGGTGCGCGCCAATCCGGCCACGCTGGTGGGTCTGGGCGACCTCCGGTCGGCGCCGGCGCTCCTCACCCTGTTCGGCCTCGCGGTAGGCCTGGCGCTGATGGCCGCGGGTGTGCACACGGCGATCTTCTGGGCCCTGGCGGCGACGCTCGCGGCCGCTCTGGTCACCGGGGTGGTGCCGCCGCCGGCCGAGCTGGTCCACGCTCCCAGTCTGGCGGCCCTCCCGGGGTTGCAGATCGATCTCCTGGGAGCGTTGCGGCTGGAGTACGTGCCGCTGATGCTGGTCCTCCTCTTCTTCGCCCTCTTCGACACCCTGGGGACGCTGATGGGGGTCGCCCACCAGGCGGGGCTGCTGCGCGAGGGCGAGCTGCCGCGGATCGAGCGGGCGCTCGCCGCCGATGCGGCCGGCATGGTGGGCGGTGCGCTCCTCGGCACCTCGCCGGTGACCTCCTACATCGAGAGCAGCGCGGGGGTCGCCGTTGGCGCCCGCACGGGCCTCGCCAGCGTGGTCACCGGCGCGCTCCTCCTGATCTCCCTCTTCTTCACACCGCTGGTCGCCCTGGTCGGGCAGGGGACGGGCGGGAGCACCAACCCGGTGACGGCGCCGGCGCTGATCCTGGTAGGGATCCTGATGGTGCAGGCCGTGCGCGAGATCGACTGGAGCGACCCGACGGAGGCCGCGCCCGCCTTCTTCACCGCCCTGGTCATGCCGCTCACCTTCAACATCTCGCACGGCCTGGCGGCGGGAATCGTGGTCTATGCCCTGGTCAAGCTCGCGGCG
>DASPXX010000206.1:0-4110 GCA_035637095.1 Thermoanaerobaculia bacterium | reverse complement strand
GCCGTCGAGGACCGCTCCGCCGGCTGCCGCGACGCCGAGGAGCGGCGGCAGGCCCGGCCGCCATTGGTCGTTCCGCAGCACCAGCTCCTGAGTCACCGGAAGGATCGGGCCATCGACCTTCGAGCGGCCTCCCACCAGGAGGAGGCTCCCTTCGAGATGACCGCCCGCCGCCTGATAGACCGGCTCGAGCGTGTCTGGACCGGTGCTCCATTGGTTGGACCGGACGTCGTAGACGGCGGTGCGGCGGGTGACCGTCTTGCCGGAGAGACGCCCGCCGATGACCAGGACCTCGTCGTCGACCGCGACGGCGCAGGCTCCCGCCGCCGGCAGGGCGGCAGAGGCCCCCTCGCTCCAGCTGGCCTGCTGCGTGTCGAAGATCTGGACCGCCGCGCTGAGCTCGTTCTTGTTGTTCTTGCTCCGCCAGCCCGAGATGACATAGATCTTCTCGTCCACGGCCGCTGCCGTGCCTTCCGCAACCGGGACGGGCAGAGCCGCCTGGGCGAGGACCTTCCAGGTGCCGGCCTCGATGTCGAAGACCTGGGTGTAGCCCACGGGCGGCTGGTCCGCGCCCGGCCTGCCGCCGAAGACGTAGATCCGTCCGCCGACGGCCGCGCCCTGGGCCGATTCCACCGCGTGCGGCAGCTTCGGCCCGGCGGTCCACTGGCTCTGGCCGGGATCGTAGACGTCCACTCGATTCGTGGCGGCGTTCCCCTCGGTGCCGCCGACCCGATAGAGCCGCCCGCGGGCCTCGACCACCACGGCGTTGGCGAACCGTTCGGGAGAGCTCGCCGGCGAGCTCTCCTGCAGAGGCACCTCCGACATCTCCTCGGTCACCAGATCGAGGTGCGGGTGGAAATAGACGTTGACGGAGGTCAGGATGCCGTCCGGGTCGTCCTCTTGATTCGGGCAGTTCTGCGGCGGCGTGCCCACCAGGCAGCGATCCGGGAGCGCGAAGTGGAACTGGTTCTTCGGTCCGAAGGAGTAGGGCGGGAAGAAATCCTGGATGTAGGGGAACAGGCCGACGGGGGCGAAGGTCTCGCTGTGCAGCTCGAAGCCCGTGATGTTGCCGTCGAAATCCAGCGCGAAGTCGAGGTTGCCGAAGATCGGCGGCATCGGGTTGGGCGGCTGGTAGTCCGGCGGGATGTCGATCTTGAGCTGGCTCGGATCGAGCGGCGGAAAGATGTAGGGGAAGGCGTAGGGGATGCGGTTGACCCGGTCGGTCCGCGCGATCGCCGTCCCTTGGAAGGTGGCGAAGATCTGGACGCTCTCGGGGAGCACCTTGCCGGTCGCGAGGTCGAGCTTCGCCTTGGTCTGGACGGGTTGGAAATTGGGCAGGAAGGGGAGCGGGAAGGTCTTCGTGCGGAAGAAGTCGAACTGCTGCCCGCCGCCGAACGTGATCACCACCGGCGTGCCGACGCCGAACCAGTTGAGGAGGAGCTCCGCGGTGTCCCCCTGGGGCTCGCTGAAGATCACCTCGACCCAGCCGGTGAGAAACGTGTGGCCGGGCTTCGGATGGGCGCCCAGGTAGTCGGGCATGTTGACGAACTCGTCGCCGAACTCGCTCTTGTCCGGATTCAGGGGGCCGGCCAGCCGCATCGTCTTCGGCAGGCGGACGCGGTGTTTGCGGTGGTCGCCTTCGAGCGCGTCCCGGATCTGCTCCAGGACCCCGATCTGGGCTTCGTCGAAGTCCCAGGCCGGTTTGTCGTAGGAGCGCAGCACCTCGCTGTACACCCGGACGAAACGGCCGTCGACGGCCGGGATCTCGGGATGGGCACGGAAGAACTCCGCGACCTTCTCGGCTTCGAAGGACGGCCGCGAGGTACAGGAGGAGATCAGCTCCTCGCGCCCCTCCCAGCCGGGAAAGCTCTGCGGCCCTCCGGGCTTCAGGAAGACGATGCTCCAACGGACGAGCTTCTGGACGTCGGTGCAGCATTCAGTCGTCATGGGCTTCCGATCCTTTCTCGTGCGTCCCTGCGGAGCCGCCGACCGCGAAACGCCGGTTGAGGCTGCCGGGCCGCGGAGGCCAGGACGCACTCCGAGGCTTCGCAATCGTGCTGGGCCGCATCGCGGTACCCCTGCTCGATCAGGGACTCGATATGGTTGATGCTGAAATTCAGGATTTCCGCGCCGTTGGCCAGGACGGCCGGAGGGAGATAGCGGTGGATGGTCACCGGCCGCCGCGGCTGCGCCGCCATCTCGGCGAGGATCTCGTCCGCGACCTGGAGATCGCCCAGCAGCTCCCCGCTGTCGCGGCCGTGGTGGTCGGCGTGACGCCGCAACCGCCCGAGGATCTCCAGGCCGCGGTTGACCCTCTCGGCCTCCTTGATGTCGTTGCGGATCTGCGCCGCATTGTCGATCGAGAAGACCCGGGCGAGGGCCTCGAACGTGCTGATGTAGGTGGGCAGCGGCGACGTCCCCACCTCGAGGGGGTCGAGATAGATGACGTGGAGCACGGCGGCGCCGGCCCGGATCGCCGGCTTCAAGGGCGTGTTCATGGTCAGGCCGCCGTCGACGTAGGGCTTGCCGTCGACGTGCACCGGAGGGAAGACCCCGGGGATGGCGGTGGAGGCCATGATGGTGTCGAGATTCCGCGTCCGGACGATCTCGTTCTTCCAGAAGACGCGCGTCTCTCCGTCGTTCCAGGACGAGGCGGCCACGGCCAGGTCCTTGGGGGAGCGGCGGAGCCCCTCGAGGTCGACAGTGGACCAGATCAGATCGCGCAGGGGCTTGGGATCGAAGAAGGCGCTGAGATCGGGGACCTCCAGCAGGCGGCCGGGCAGCGGGAGATCCGAGGCGCTGAAACGGAGGGCGCGGATCATCATCTGGTTCACCAGATAGACCGAGTCCACGGCGAACTGGGTGGCGGACGAGACGGGATGGAGCAGGCAGCCGGGCTCCAGCTCCTGGATCGGCAGCCCGCGCAACCGGAAGACGCCGTTGCCACAGCCGCCCGGAGTGTTCGCGATGCTCTGCCGCCAGATCCGCTCCAGCAGATCGAGCACGGCGAGCGGGGGTTGCCCGGGCCGCGAGGCCATGATCGCGGCGTTGTAGGCGCCCACCGAGGTGCCCGTGTAGATCTCGGGATCGCAGGGCCGGTACCCCGTCGACGCGGACGCGCCGCTCAGGATCGCCCGCATCACGCCCAGGGCATAGGCGCCCTTGGCTCCTCCCCCCGACTGGACGACGGCGATCTTGTCGCCGACGGGGAGGTTGCGGTCCGGCGAGCCGGTCCGGGGTCCGCCGCTGTTGCGGAGGATGGGCGGCATCAGGAGCCCTCCCCGGTGACCACCCAGCGAGGCAGCCGGCTCTCGTCGAGCCAGTCGCGGATCTGGCGCCACGTCTGGATCGATCCGGACACGGCCTGATAATGCTTCATGAAATGTTGCAGGATCAGCCGCTTCTCGAGCTGCACGCGGGAGATGCAGAGCTCCTGCGCCGCGAGCCCGCCGGTGAGCGCATTGGCGGCCAGCACGAAGGCGAAGACCGGATCGGGCCGGAATCCTCCGACCGCGGGCAGGCGCTCCGAGGCGACCCGCAGAGGAGCGGTCAGCGCGGAGGAAAGTCCCCCGGACATCAGGTCCATGGCGTCCAAGCCCCACTGGACGGGATTGAGCGAGACGTTGAGGATGCCCGTCGGCCGGTTCGCGACGAAGGTCATGTCGGAACGGATCCGGCCGTCGTCCAGGACGCGGAAGTGGATGGTCTGCATGGCCGCGTCGAACCGTCCGGGCCCCCAGGCGAGCGCCCCCTCGACCGGATTCTTGATGAACGCGTAGCCGAAGCCGTAGCGGCCGATCTCGCCCGGCCGCGTGCTCTGCTGGTCGAGGACGAATTCGCGGTTGAGAACCAGATAGCTGTTTTCCCGGAGCGGCACCGTGACCGACGGGGCGACGTTGCCGAAGGGCCGGAAGACGAAATTGAAATCGAAGATCCGGACCCGCAGCACGATCCACTCGTAGACCGGGCCGATGTCGCGCAGGTCGACGATGGCGAAGCGCCGGCTCTGGGGGAACTCGCCGATCTGGCCGCTGCCGGCGCGCTTGTAGAAGAGCTGTGAGAAGCCGAAACCGATCCGTTGGACGTCGCGCCCGGTGCACCAGCTGAAGGGGC
>DASPXX010000205.1:0-5013 GCA_035637095.1 Thermoanaerobaculia bacterium | reverse complement strand
TACGGCCGGCCGGCGTCGAGCAGATCGCGGTTCAGGGCGGCGATCTCCTCCGCGATCTCCCGGGTCGCCGCGGTCTCGAAGACCTCGGGATCGACCCAGACCAGGTCCTCGACCGTGCTCCTGCCGTTGCCCAGGGCGGCCCGCGACGCCACGATGGTGGCCGGCGCCGCCAGCTCCCCGGCGGGCACGTCCACCGCCTCCCGGCCCACCGCCAGGGGGCGCACCTGCAGCAGGCCGAGCCGCGGCGGGCCTCCGGGAGGGAGCGACACCGCGAATTCGATCTCCACCGGCGCTCCCACCTCCTCGGCGCAGACCTCGAGGAGGGTGCGGATCGCCGCCGCCAGCGGGATCTCCCGGTGCACCAGGACCGGCGCGAACGTCAGCACCCGCGGACCCGTGCGGCCGGTGCCGGGGACCAGCCGGTCCGACGCCGGATCGTAAGTCGACGCGGCCCAGCGCAGCATGCCGTCGCTCTCGGCGTCGGCAAGCCCCGGCCGCACCAGGTATTCGGTCTCGGTCATCGGATCGTAGGGGGGCGGCGGGCCGACGTTGACCGCCCAGAAGCGGGTCTGGGTGGAGCCCATGAGGTCGCGGACCGAGCCGAACGGCGGCCCCACCTCGGGATGGGACGGCGAGAACGACCAGCAGAGGCCGCCGTCCACGATGGTCTTGCCGAGGCCGACGGCCAGGTGCACGATGCCGTCCTCCGGCTTCGCCCGTCCCTGGGGATAGAAATCGATCGACCGGGCGACCCCCGAAATGTCGGGATAGAACCGCTCGCCGTGGGAGCGCCCCACCACCTCCTGCACGAGCACGGCCATCTTCTCCCCGCACCGGTCCGGCGGAGAGGCTCCGGCGGCACGGCGGTAGGCGCGCGCTTCGGCGAAGAACGTGGAGGTCCAGACGAATTTGACGGCGTCGAGCAGGCTGCGCAGGCGGGCCGCCGGCTGCGGCTGGTTGCCCGGGATCATCTTGGTCCCGTACACGCCGGCGAACGGCTGCCCGAGAGCGTCCTCCAGGAGGCTCGACGAGCGCACCGCGAGCGGGATGCGGGCCTCGCCGGCCAGAGCCGCCAGGTCGCCGGCCAGCTCTGCCGGCACGGAGGCCTGCTGGAACGCCGAGCGGATGGCGTCATCCGCAGGCTCGTGCTCCGCCGTCTCGACGAGCGGGCGCAGGCCGTTGCGCTCGACGAAGGCGTCGAAGGCGCCGGTGGCGACGACCACCAGGGCCGGCACGTCTACGGCCAGACCGATCCGCTCCAGGTCGGCGCCGCGCCGGGCCAGCACCGCGGCCGCCTGCATCAGGCCGTGGGCCTTCCCCCCGAGCTCGCCGCCGCCCAGCCGGGAGAAGCGCTGCGACGGGTCGAACAGGCGGCGCGAGTACGGGGGGAGATCACGCAAGGCGCATCAGACCCATCCGCGGTCGTGGCAGGCCTGGGCCACCCGGCTCACCGCGATGATGTAGGCGGCGTCCCGCATCGGCAGGCCGCGCCGCCGCGCCAGGTCGGCCACCGCCTGGAAGGCCGCGGTCATGGTCAGGTCGAGCCGGCCCAGGACCTCGTCCTTCTCCCAATAGTGGTTCATGTTGCTCTGCACCTGTTCGAAATAGCTGCAGGTCATCCGCTTGCGCCCGTCGTCCATCCGGACGGGGATCGCGAAGCTGTGCTCGCGCAGCGGCCAGCGCAACAGTTCACGCGTCGCCGGATCGAGGTCCAGGAGCGCCGCCGCTTTGTCGAACTGGGCCTGCGCCATCTCGAACGGATTCATGTCGCCACCCGCCTCGCGCTCAGACGAGCCCCTGATCCATCATCGCGTCGGCCACCTTGAGGAACCCGGCGATGTTGGCGCCGTTGACATAGTTGCCGGGGGTCCCGAACCGCTCGGCGGTCTCGACACAGGCCTTGTGGATGTCCTTCATGATGCGGTGCAGCCGGGCGTCGACTTCCTCGCGCGTCCAGCTGTAGCGCATGCTGTTCTGGGCCATCTCCAGTCCGGAGGTGGCAACGCCGCCGGCGTTGGCCGCCTTGCCCGGGCCATAGAGGATCCGGGCGGCGACGAAAAGGTTCACCGCCTCGATGGTGGACGGCATGTTGGCGCCCTCGGCCACCACATAGACGCGGTTCCTCAGCAGGTTTTCGGCGTCCTTGCCGTTGATCTCGTTCTGGGTGGCGCCGGGGAACGCACAGTCGGCCTTGTGATCCCACAGCGGGTTGAAGCCGAGCTTCGGATCGAACGCGACGTAGCTCGCGGTCTTGTAGGTGTCCGCGTATTCCTTGATCCGGCCGCGGCGGACGTTCTTGAGATCCATGATGAAAGCGAGCTTGTCACGGTCGAGACCGGCTTCGTCATAGATGTAGCCGTTGGAATCCGACAGCGTCACCGGCCTGGCCCCGAGCTCCAGGAGCTTCTCCACCGTGTACTGGGACACGTTGCCACTGCCCGAGACGAGACAGACCTTGCCTTCGAGCGTCTGACCGCGGGTCGCCAGCATCTCCTGGGCGAAATAGACGCAGCCGTAGCCGGTGGCCTCCGGCCGGATCAGCGAGCCGCCCCAGTTGAGCCCCTTGCCGGTGAGCACGCCGGTGAACTCATTGCGCAGCCGCTTGTACTGGCCGAAGAGATAGCCGATCTCGCGTCCGCCGACCCCGATGTCTCCCGCCGGCACGTCGGTGTTGGGGCCGATGTGGCGGCAGAGCTCGGTCATGAAGCTCTGGCAGAAGCGCATCACCTCGTTGTCGCTCTTCCCCTTGGGATCGAAATCCGAGCCCCCCTTGCCGCCTCCCATGGGAAGGGTGGTGAGCGAATTCTTGAAGACCTGCTCGAACGCCAGGAACTTGAGAATGCCAAGGTTCACCGAGGCATGGAAGCGCAGGCCGCCCTTGTAGGGACCGATGGCGCTGTTCATCTCGATGCGGAAGCCGCGGTTGATCTGGATCTCGCCGCGGTCGTCCTGCCAGGGGACGCGGAACATGAGGACGCGCTCGGGCTCGATGATCCGTTCGAGGATCCGGGCGTGGCGGTATTCCGGGTGGCGGTCGAGCACGGGGGCCAGCGATTCGGCCACCTCCTGGACGGCTTGATGGAACTCGGGCTCCGCCGGGTTCTTGGCCTTGACGTCAGCCATCAGCGAAGCGACATATTCATTCATGGGCTCTCTCCGGATCACGGACTTCGAGGCAGGCTCTGTTACCGGCGCAGCTGGATTGGTCATGACGGTCTCCCTTTTGCGATGTGGGGAATGCCAGGCAGGTGTAGGTATTCCCTACAAAATCCAGGAAAATCACATCACAGGCGACGCCGCCGGAACCCGCCATTTGAGGTGGGAACGGCCTTCCCAAAGGAGGGGGACGGGAGCCCACCTGGCAGCGCCAGGGCGAGGCTCCTCGGTCCCCGGATCACCGACGATCTCGCCAGCCTCCAGGCGCAGCTCACGCGGCGCATCGTGGGGGCGGTCGAAGGAAACGTGGATGCGGGAGCGGCGATCACGATCTGGGTGGAAGGGAGGCGCCCGGCGGTGGCGCGCGCCGAGCAGCTGATGGGCGAGCTGCGCAGCGTCGAGACGCCGACCCTGGCCATGCTGGTGGTGGCGAACCGGGCGCTGCGGGCCATGGCGGCGTAGCGCCCCTCACCGCCTCTTTCACACAGCACCTACTCCCGACCGTCATTGAACCGAAGTGGCAGCAGCACCTCGAACCGCCGCCAGTTGCTGCTCATAGGTCGCCTTGCCCTTGACGGTGAATGGGATATTCGCGTCGGCCAACGCCTCCAGTGCCGACTCGGGCACCAGGTGCTCGCCGGTACGAAGGACGCGTCCGGAGAAACGGCCCAGCAAGAACGCCAACGCCCGCTTCTCCGTGTCGCGGTCGGGGAACGTGATGGTCACCATGAGACACCTCCATGGGAAGTGTAGAGCAGATGGGCGTGAGGAAGGGCTTACCGCCGCGCCGCCGCCACCTCCCCCCCGCTCTTCGCGAACCCGGTGACGATGTAGGTCCCCGAGCGCTGGTCTTTCTTCAGCTTCAAGATGCTCTTGCGCTCGGCGTCCTCGAGCAGCTCGGAGAAGGTGCTGTAGCCGTAGTAGCCCTCGTTGAACGAGGGCTTCTTGCGCTGCATCGTCTGCTTGATCATCGAGCCCCAGAGGACCTCCTTGTTGTCGCGCAGGAGCGCCTGGATCGACTCGATGAGCAGGCTGAACACCTCGGCGGTCTTCTTGTTGAGGCCGTCCAGCTTCGGCCCCTTCTGGGTGTCCCGCCAGACGTCCTCGTAATAGATGAACTCGTCGCAGTTGTCGATCAGCAGGTTCGAGGAGGAGTTCTTCACCCCGACGCCGATGACGTACTTGTTGTTCTCCTTGAGCTTGGAGACGAGAGGCGAGAAGTCGCTGTCCCCCGAGAGGATGACGAAGGTGTCGAGGTGCTCCTTGGAGTAGGAGAGGTCCATCGCGTCGACGACCATCTTGATGTCGGCGCTGTTTTTCCCCGAGTAGTACTTCTGCGGGATGTCGATCAGCTCGATGGCCGCCTCGTGGAAGGGGCGCTTGTAGTCGCTGTAGCGCTCCCAGTCGGCGTAGGCCTTCTTGACGATGATCTTGCCCTTCTCCAGGAGGCGCTCGAGGATCAGGTTGATGTCGAACTTGCCGATCTCGGAGTCGCGCACGCCGAGGGCGATGTTCTCGAAGTCGCAGAACATCGCGATCTTGCGCTCGTCGCTGGGGCGCCGCTGCGAATCGGGGACGGTGATGATGATCTCGCGGGCCAGGCGCTCCAGATCTCCCGCCGGAGTGAAGGCCTGCGGGATGGGGAACGCCGGCTCGGGCGAGCGCAGCGTGCGCGGCGTCGGAGCCAGGGCGGCAGGCTCCCGCTCGGCCCGGTCGTGGCGCTCGGCGCGCTCCGGACGTTCCCGCTCCCCTCGCTCCCGCCGCTCGGGACGCACCCGCGCGGCGCGGCGCGGCGTGGGGGCGGGCTCTTCGACGGCGCGGCGGGCGACGACGGGGGCCGGAGCCTCTTCGGCGGGC
>DASPXX010000204.1:0-8796 GCA_035637095.1 Thermoanaerobaculia bacterium | reverse complement strand
ACGACACGACATATGCCCAGCAGAAACGGGCGGCGGAGATCTTGAACCGTCTCCTGCCGGAGCATCCGGACCACCCGGGAATCCTCCACTACATCATCCACTCCTTCGACTATCCGCAGCTCGCGTCCCTGGCGCTGCCGGCGGCCAGGGCCTACGCCAAAGTCGCGTCTTCCTCTCCGCACGCCCTCCACATGCCGTCCCACATCTTCACCCGGCTCGGCCTGTGGCAGGAGTCGATCGCATCCAACCTCGAATCCGCCGCGGCGGCGAAGGCACAGATGGCCCATGCCCATCCCGGCGCGACCTCCTTCGACAACCTCCACGCGCTCGATTACCTGGAGTACGCCTATCTCCAGCTCGGCGCCGACCAGAAGGCCCGGGAGGTGCTCGCGGAGGTTGCGCAGGCCTCGCGGTTCGACGAACCGAATTTCGCCGCCGGCTATGCCCTGGTGGCGGTGCCGGCGCGCTATGCGCTGGAGCGGCGTGACTGGCGGGCGGCGGCGGCGCTCGCGAGCCCCGCGGCCGAGCTCCCCTGGGAGCGCTTCTCCTACGCCCGGGGGATCACGAGCTTCGCCAATGCGCTGGGGGCTGCCCGCCTCGGCGACCTGGACCGCGCCCGGAAGGCGCTGGCCGAGCTGGAGGACCTCCATACCGCCCTGACCAAGGAGCCGCCCGCGGGTCCCTACGATTGGGCGGGGCAGGTCGACGCGATGCGCCTCGCCGCCGCCGGCTGGGTGGCGTTCGCAGAAGGCCGCAAAGAGGAGGCTGTGCGGTTGCTCACCGCCGGGGCGGACAAGGAGGAGGCGGTGGGCAAGCACCCGGTCACGCCGGGCGCGATCCTGCCGGCGCGCGAGCTGTTGGGCGACCTCCTCCTCGAGCTGGGGAAGCCGCGGGAGGCCCTCGCCGCCTACGAGACTTCTCTCGCTGGCGCGCCCAGGCGATTCAACAGCCTCGCCGGCGCGGCCCGGGCCGCCGAGCTGGCGGGCGAACAGGCCCGCGCCCGCAGCCTCTATGAGGAGCTCCTCGCCCTCTGCGGCCCGTCCTGCGAGCGCCCCGAGGCAAAACGGGCGAAGGCATTCGCGAGCGGAAGCTGATCGGCCGCTACTGATCGCGCGTCAGCTCCCGTGCACTCTCCCCGCAAATCCAGCCCAGGGAGCGCACGTCCAGCATGGGCTCGGCGGGAGCGGGTCGCTGAGCATGACGGAATCCCTTTCCTCCGGGAATGCCATGGAGATTGCTGTCTGGAAGGCCTGCGGGTTCCGCTTCTGAATCCCGAGGAAGCAGTACGGGTCGTTGTGCAGTTTGTCCGTGCAGACGTACGACATCGAGGTACAGCCGCCTCGGCACTGCTCGGCCAGCGCGCAATCTCGACAGTTCGCCCCCATCTTGTCGACCGAAAACTGACGCGTGTAGGCGAAGGCGCCGTCGCGGAACCAGATGTCCCACAGGTCGTCCTGGCGCAGATCGCCTTCGATCATCTCGTCCGGCATCGTCAGGCAGCCCTTCACCTTGCCGTCGCTCAGGATGCCGACGGCGAAGAGGCCGGCATGGCATCCGCGCCATGGTGGCTCGGGCAGGTCGAGCTCGGTGAAGTAGCCGAGGCTGTCGGCCGGTACGATGTCGAAGCCCCTCGCTTTCGCCTTGGGTTGCTCGGTGCGGAAGAAGGCTCCCAGCTCCAGGAACTCCTGATCCGAAAGGGCGAGGTCCGGCGCTTCGCCACTCCGGCCGCGCGGCAGGTTGGGCTGCAACTGCCAGTGTCTCACCCCGATCGACTCCAGGAGGCCGAGGAGGGCGGGCAGCTCGCGCAGGTTCCTCGCATTGACGGCGGTGATGACACCGACCTGGACGCCCCCGTCGACGGCCCGCTGGATACCGGCCAGGACGCGGCGCCAGAGGCCGGGAAGGACACGAATGTCGTCGTGCGTGGCCTCCAGCCCGTCGAGGCTGACCCCCACGGTGCTGATGCCAACCTCCCGGATGCGGGCCACGGTGCTGGGCGCGAGAGGAAGGCCGTTGGTGACGATCCTGGTGGTGATCCCCAGCTCCTTCACGCGGGCCGCGATGCGCCACCAATCGGGCCGCATCAGGGGCTCGCCGCCGGTGAAGTCGACCTCCTGGACGGCCAGCGGCGGGAACTGGTCGCAGAGGGCGAGCGCCTCCTCGGTGGTCAGCTCGTTCTTCCGCGGGAGCCCGGCGGCGGAGGCGCAGTGCCGGCAGCGAAGATTGCACGCCAGGGTCAGCTCCCATCCGACGACGCAAGGAAAACCTTCGAAGCTCATGACGAGTGCCCCCGTGGAGTGGGCTGCGGCGCGTTCCCCTTTGGCTGGACGCGCCGCAGCACCGGTTTGAGGCGATCAGGTCTTCTGACCGCGGACGAAGTTCTGCACGGCGATGTAGTCGCCGGCCCGCAGCGAGATGTCGCGGCCGGCCAGGTAATCGTCCGCGGCGTTCAGGACGGGCGTCTCGATGGCCTTCGGCGGCGCCTTGCCCTCCTTCACGTACGCCTCCACGTGCTTGGAAAACGTCTGGTAAAAGCGCTCGTCGGGCCTCGCTTCCAGCACGGGACCGAGCTGGTTCGCGAGCTTGTCGACGATGACCAGGTAGTAGACCCAGATCCGACGGTCGAGGATGCTCTCCCGTTGGATGAAGACGGGGCGCCGGCCCAGGATGCCGTTTGACATGGCATACCTCCTTTCCGTGTTGAGGGCTCGACCAGCCACCACGACGCCCTCCGCCGGGAGAGGCTCCCGTGGTGGCCTGACCTCAACAATTACGCCTATTTCATGGAGGGGGTAATGCCCTAAAAGGTGGTTCTGCGGAGACTTCGCACCACCTCAACAGGTGGTCTCTAATACCGCGGCACCCTGGGATCCACCACCAGGCTCCACGCGTCGATGCCGCCGGCCAGGTTGACGGCCCGGTCGAAGCCCATCTGGCGCAGGAAGCCGACCGCTTGGGCGGAGCGGCCGCCGTGGTGGCAGTGGGCCACGATGGTGGCCGCCGGGTCGAGCTCTCCGAGCCGGTCCTGCAGCTCGTGGAGCGGGATCAGCTGCGCGCCGGGAATGCGGGCGATCTCGTATTCCTGCTCGGTCCGCACGTCGAGGACGGTCAGCGTCTCGCCCCGCTCCAGACGCTCTTTGAGGTCGCTCACGGTCATCTCGGAATCCATCTCGACGGTCTCCGGCTCGGGGCCCACGCCACAGAACTGCTCGTAGTCGATGAGCTCGCGCTGCGTCGGATTTTCCGAGCAGATCGGACAGGCCGGGTCCTTCTTGAGCTTGAGCTCGCGAAAACGCATCTTGAGCGCGTCGAAGAGCACCAGCCGGCCGATCAGCGGATCGCCCACGCCGACGATCAGCTTGATCACCTCGTTCGCCTGGAGCGTGCCGATGATCCCGGGCAGCACTCCCAGCACCCCGCCTTCGGCGCAGGACGGGACCAGCCCGGGCGGCGGCGGCTCCGGGAACAGGCAGCGGTAGCAGGGACCCCGCGCGCCCCAGAAGATCGAGACCTGCCCCTCGAAGCGGAAGATCGAGCCGTAGACGTTCGGCTTCCCCGACAGCACGCAGGCGTCGTTGACCAGGTAGCGGGTCGGGAAGTTGTCGGTCCCGTCGACGATGATGTCGTAGTCCCGGAACAGCTCCAGCGCATTGCTCGAGTCGAGCCGCATCTCGTGGGGGACGATCCGGATGTGCGGGTTGACGTCGCGCAGGCGCTCGACCGCGGCCTGGATCTTGGGCCGGCCGACCGAGGAGCGGCCGTAGAGGACCTGGCGATGGAGGTTCGTCTCGTCGACGACGTCGAAGTCGACCACCCCGAGCGTGCCGACTCCGGCGGCGGCGAGGTAGAGGCCGAGCGGAGAGCCGAGGCCGCCGGCGCCGATGGTCAGCACCCGGGCCGCCTTGAGCCGGCGCTGCCCGGCGCTCCCCACCTCCGGCATGATCAGGTGGCGGCTGTAGTGGCGGATCTCGGCGGGCGTCAGCTCGGGCAATTCCGCCATCGATGTCCTCCGACGCCTCCCGCGATCGACGGGATGATGAGCAGCGTGTCTCCCGCCGCCAAGGGCGTCCCCTGCGCCTGGAGATGGCGCACGTCCTCATCATTGAGGAAGACGTTCACGAAGCTCCGCAGGGCGCCTTCCTCTGTATAGAGATGGCGCCGCAGAGTCGGGTAGCGCTGCGTGAGGTCGGAGAGGGCCTCGCCGACCGTCGCGCCGTCCACCTCCACCTCGCCCTGCTCGCCGGTGAAGCGGCGCAGCGGCGTGGGGATCTGGATGGTCACGCTCATCAGACGGCCTCCTTGTGGACCCCCGGGAAGCCCGCCGGTGGAGAGGCACCGATGGCGGCCTGGTCGATGACCTCCTCGTCGAAGCTCTCGCGGTCGTCGAGGAGGCGCCAGCACCGGGTGTCGGCGACCTTGCGCTGCTCGACGGAGACGATCAGATACGACACCCCCGGCCAGGCGTGCTCGCGGTCGAAGTCGCTCGGCCGCGCGGGATGGTCCGGGTGGGAATGATAATAGCCGATGACGTCGAGACCCAGCGCCCGCGCCTCCCTGTGCGCCGCGAGCACGGTCTCGGGGCTGATCAGATAGCGGTTGTGGCGGCTGTCCGACCTCTCATTGCCGACCGAAAGGACTCGTTCGACGAAGGTCGCGCCGGAATGGCACCTGCCGATGAGGACGCCGCAGCACTCATCCGGATAGCTGATCGAGGCATGCCGCTCGATGGTCTGCAGGTGGCGGGGCGTGATGAACAGACGGCTCATACGTGGGCTTCCTCCCAGAAGCGGTCGGACAAATATTTGTCCGCGTTGTCACAGAGCACTGTGACGACCGCGCCGGCCTGCAATCCGGAAGCCACCTGGAGGGCCGCGGCCACGTTGGCTCCGGCGGAGATGCCCACCAAGAGGCCCGTCTCGCGGGCCAGACGCTTGACCATCGCGTAGGCCTCCTCGGTCGCGATCTCCCGCGCCTCGTCCGCCAGACCCGGATCGTAGATCGGCGGCACCAGGGCCGAGGCCATGTGCTTCATCCCCTCGAGCCCATGGAACGGCGAGTCGGGCTCCACCGAGATCAGCCGTACACCGGGGGCGACCGCGCGCAGGAACCGCCCCACTCCCATAAAAGTGCCGCTGGTGCCCAAACCAGTGACGAAACAGGTCACGAATCTTTCCGCCTGCTCCCAGATCTCCGGTCCGGTGGTGCGGTAGTGGGCCCGCCAGTTCTCCGGATTGCTGTACTGGTCGAGGTAGGTCCAGCGCTCGGGCTCCTCGCCGGCGAGCCGCCGCGCTTCCAGGATCGCGCCGTCGCTCCCGGCCAGCGGATCGGTCCAGCGGACCTCGGCGCCATAGGCGGCGAGGATGCGCTTGCGCTCCGGGCTGGCGCTCGCCGGCACGCAGAGAGTCACCGGGATCCGCTTGGCGGCCCCGATCATGGCGTAGGCGATGCCGGTGTTGCCCGAGGTGGCGTCGAGCAGCCGCCGCCCGCCGGCGAAGAGGCCGCGGCGCTCGGCGTCCTCGACCATGGCGAGCGCCGGCCGGTCCTTGACCGAGCCCCCGGGGTTCAGCTGCTCCGCCTTGGCGAACAGCCGGACCGCCGGATTCCCGGTCAGCTCCGACAGATCGATCAGCGGAGTGTTGCCGATCAGGTCGAGCGGCCGCAGGGGCTTCTGCACGGCTAGAGCGGGATGGGGACGATGAGCGAGGCGACGATCGCCAGGACCGTGGCAGCCAGGCAGACGATCGCCCCGGCCACGTGCACGGGGCGCTCGGGCTTGCGCGGATCGAGCAGCGCCCCGGCCATGTAGCCGCCGGCGAAGCCGCCGAGGTGGGCCCCGGAAGAAGAACCCGAGCACGATCATCATCACGG
Source organism: Thermoanaerobaculia bacterium (assembly GCA_035637095.1). Lineage (GTDB taxonomy): Bacteria > Acidobacteriota > Thermoanaerobaculia > Multivoradales > UBA5704 > UBA5704. The sequence goes on along the minus strand of DASPXX010000204.1, from coordinate 2,928 downwards.
CATAGATCCAGGCCTGTCTGCCCACCAGGCGGTTGCCGGTGACGCGGCCATACCAGACCAGGGCGCCGAGCAATCCGAGGATCGGTGCCGAAGCGCCCACCGTGACCCCGCGGCCGAAGGTGCTGCTGACCAGAAAGGCGAAGGCCGAGGAGAGCGTGTAGAGGACCACCATCCGCGAGGAGCCGTAGAGCTCGGCGGTCTCGGGCGCGAGATAGCGCACCCAGTAGATGTTGAAGCCGATATGGAGCAGGCCGGCGTGGAGCCAGCCGGCCGACAGCAGGGTCCACCAGCGGCCGAGGCTCCAGACCGGCAGCGAGCCGCTCGCTCCAAACCGCAGAAGGCTCTCGCTGCTCGGAGCCAGCAGGTTGAACAGGCCTCCTGACTTGCCGATCCCCTCAGGATCGACGACCAGCATGCAGAGATAAAGGAAGACCGTCCCGCCGATGACCACCTGGTCGAACGGAACCGTGCGCCCGATGTTCCCCAGGACCGAGGTCAACCCCCACATCCCCGGGTTACGCCGGCCGCAGTTGAGACACCGCTCCTGCGCCACGCCGACGAGCTTGCCGCAGGAGGGGCAGAGGATCGAGCCGGTCCGCTTGCGCTGGAACATGAGGCAACTCTACCTCACACCCACCAGCCCTCACCCCCGGCCCCTCTCCCGCGAGCGGGCGAGGGGAGAGGGCTAGCCAAAAACAGCCTGAGGCGCTGGGATTTCCTTCTAACCTGCACCCCTCTCCCACTCGTGGGAGAGGGGCCGGGGGTGAGGGCTCTCCGGGTCCCGCCACGCCGGCTCGCCCGAGGGCGGGTCCTCCACCGGCTCGTCCGGAACCGGGCTCTCGGGCTCCTCGACCGGCGGCGGCTGTTCCGGCTCGCGCGGATCGCGGTCGCGCCGCGGATCGGGGAGGCGCTCCTCGGCTCTCATCGCGACGGCTCGCCGTCGTCCCGCCTGCCGCGCCATATGTCGAACGGGTTGAGCGGGTCCCCCTTCCACCACTGCTTCTCGGGGGTCAGCCGGAAGATGGCGAAGTGGAGGTGCGGCGCGTTGGGTGGGGCGTTGCCCGAGGTCCCGACATAGCCGAGGACCTGCCCCTTGCGCACCGGCTGCCCCTCCTTGAGACCGCCGGCGTACCGCTCCAGATGGGCGTAGTAATAGGCGTAGGTCTCGGACGGGTCGAATTGATAGATCGTCAGCCCCCCCTGCTGGCTGGTGAACAGCTTCACGACCTTGCCATCCTCGACGGCCAGGACGGGCGTGTTGCGCGGGGCCATGATGTCCAGCGCCTCATGAGCGCGCGTGCCGCCGCCCCGGCGTTCGTTGTAGGTGTCGCGAAGCTGCCCGCGGGCGATCCCCTGGACCGGCACCAGCAGCCCGCGGGTCGCCAGATCGCCCGTCAGCACCGGCGAGGGGACCTGGAGCCACGGCCGGCTCGCCTCGGGCGTACCCTCTGCCGGCGGCGCGGTCTGCGCAGCCGGCGGCGGCGGAGTCGAGGGCGAGACCTGAGGCGTCACCGGCGCCTCCCCCGGCGGCGCAGCAACGACTGGAGGGGGAGACGGCGCCGACGCCTGGCCGTATTCGAAGGTGCCCGGCGTGCGGTAGAGCCAGAGGATGAAGAGGACCGTGGCGGCTCCGAGGAGGAAACCGCCCAGCCCGGCGACGATCACCGGGCTCGCCTTCTTCTCCTTGTCGGTTCCACCCCGTCGCACCGGCTCACTCCCGGAACAGGACCGGCGTCCCGGGCTCGACCAGCGAGGCCAGGGTCAGCGCGTCCCAATTGGTCATCCGCACGCAGCCGTGGGAGAACGAGCGGCCGATCATCCGCGGCTCCGGCGTGCCGTGGATCCCGTAGTGCTCCTTGGAGAGGTCGATCCAGACCACGCCCACCGGATTGTTCGGTCCCGGCGGGATCTTGGCCTTCGAGTGCCCGGGATCCGCGTCCCAGAAGAGGTCCGGGTTGTAGTTGAAGGACGGATTGCGGCTCACGGCCTTGACCTTCCAGTCGCCGATCGGCAGCGGATCGTGCTCACTCCCCGCGCTGACCGGGGCATAGAACACGACCTGGTTGCCGTGCACGACCGTCAGGGCCGACATTCCTTTAGATACGACCAGCTGGATCCCCTCGGGCGCCTTCGACTGCTCGTTCGAAACCTGGCGCACGGCCGGGACGCGGAGCATCTCGCCCGCCGCGAAGCGGGCCTGGGGATTGAGCTTGCGCAGGTATTCCGGCGTGACGTGGAACCGCTCGGAAAGCATCTCGAGGAGCGAGCTGTAGCCGAGCGCCTGGAGCTTGGATTTCTCCATCATGTCCTCAGGGATGTGCGCCACGAACGGGCCCTGGGCATCCTCGGGCGTGATCCGATACGCCATGAAGGTGTTCGGCCCGCCCGCGGCCAGAGCCTGCCAGGTCGCCTGGTCGAGCTCGCCGCTCGCCGGGAGCCCGTGCGCCGCCTGGAACGCCGCGAGGGCCTTCTTGGTGTTGGAGCCCCCTTGACCGTCGATCGCCCCCGGCGAGAAGCCGGAGCGGTCGAGCAGGATCTGAGCGTCGGCCGCGGCCGGTTTTTGTTTCATCGGGCTCACCGGGTTCGGCGGCACCGGCATGGCCTGGGCGGCCGGCGGCTGCGCCTGGGCGCGCTGCTCGTTCGGGAACGGGGGCCGCGCCGCCGCGGGGCCCGCCAGAACCGACACCAGTACCAGCAGGAGAGCCTGCCGGGCGAGCGTCGGGAAAATTTGTCGTCTCATCATGCTTCTCCTTCTTTCAGCCCTCCCTATGGGACCTCGTTGCAACGGCCGGGCCACCTCAGCCCTCACCCCCGGCCCGCGGAACCTCCCGGGGGGCTGGGGCCTTCCCCCGCCCGACCTCACCCCCCCGGCCCCCCTCTCCCATCTCCCACCCAGCCCCCGGGAGAGGGGGGAGTCGACAAAAACCA
>DASPXX010000203.1:0-23666 GCA_035637095.1 Thermoanaerobaculia bacterium | reverse complement strand
TGCTCCTGCAGGTAGCGCGCGACGTGTCCAGGTCCGCAGCCGAGATCTGCCACCAGACCGTGGCCGCGGACCTCCTCTGCGAAGCGGTTCAGGAGGTGGCGGTCCAGAGGCTTGTGGTCGAGCTCCGTGGCGAGATGCTCGGCGTAGGCCTCAGCGGCTGAATCGTAGCTTTCGCGAACGTCCATCGAGCTGCCCGAGAGATTCACTTCGTTTCCATGAGATAGCTGGTCAACCGCCTGATCCTGCCGTCCTGCATCTCGAAGACATCGCAAAAGGAAAGGTCCATGAAGGCGCCGTCCTTCCTCTGCGTGCGCACCGATCCCTCGGCGATGACGACGTCTTCCTCTTCGATCATGCGTGTGACCGTGATCGCAGGCCTGCCGATGAAGCCCTCGTTCTCGATCTCCTTGTCAAATGCCTCCTTGCCCTGGGCGTGGAATGCACCGGGGATCTTCCACTCCACGTCATCCGTGAGGCACGACAGGATCTCTTGATGATCGCTTCTCCTGAAGCCTTCCATGTATCTCTCGACAGTTCTCTTGTTTGGTGTCATACCTACCCCTACGCGTCCTGGAGAGTTTCACTCAAGGCCGCAGTCATCACTTGCGAAAGATGTCGCTCGCCATGGCGCCTTACACCAAGCCCTCCTCCGTGGGGAGGAACGACTCCACGATGGTGCCCCGTCCCGCGGCCCGGGCCGCTTCGAGGGCCAGCTTCCCCACGGCGAGATCGAGGATTCCAAGGCCGAACGGGCTGAATACGGTGATCGCCTTGTCCTCCGCCCGGGGCGGCGCAAGCCCCTCGCAGATCTCCGCCAGTGTGCAGCGGATGAAATCGCGGGTGCCCATCCTCTCCTCGGTGAGGTGCAGCGAGGTCTGGGCGCGGCAGACGTGATCCGTATCATCGGTTATGTTGTCGCAGGTCAAGATCGCCTCGGGAGTCAGGTCGCGCAGTGAAATGTGTAGGATCGTCGCCCCGGGCGGGCAGAGGGACAGGTCATCCACATACGGTCTGATGGCGGTCGTGGCAAACGAGACCAGAGAGCAGCCGGCAAGGACCGACTCGCGGCTCGGCACCACCTCGACATCGGTGAATCCGATTCCGGACAGGCGCTCGCCGAATCGGGCTGCCCGCTCCGGATCGAGATCGAAGAGCACCACTCGTGAGATCGCCGGGAGAGCCGCGCGGAGGAAGTGCGCCACCTCGAGGTTGATCACCCCTGTCCCGATGAGCCCGACAGTATCGGTCGGATTGTCGCCGGAGAGCCGTTGGGCTGCCAGAGCGGCGCTGGCCGCCGTGCGTTTGGCGCTGATCAGCGAGCTCTCAAGGATCGCCTCCACATGACCGTCTTCGCACGAGTTTAGGAGCAGAACCGCGGAGGCGCGGGCCTTCCCTTTCCGGACGTTGCCCGGGAACGACGAGATCCACTTCAGGCCCGCAACTCCGAGCTCGCCGCCGAGGAAAGCTGGCAGGGCGATGATGCGATTCGTGTCATCGCCTGGAAAGCGGAGGAAGCTCGAGAGTGGCAGCGAGCTCCGCCCCCAGTGATGAGCCACATAGGCCTTTCGGACCTCCTCGATCATCTCCAGCTCCCGTCCCCGCAGAAGGTCCGAAATCTCGTCGCCACGCAGAATCAGCAAGCGGTCGCTCATCCGATTTCCTTTCTCATTCCCCCGGCTCGACGTCGTTCGCCGAGCCTTCCGCAGCCTCCCCGGGCAAGGGAGAGAGCGATAACTATATCCTGAAGAAGACGGACGGCCACTTCGGCGGCGGTTCCAGGTGCAGAATGCCCACGGAGGAAACCGCGCTCATCGGTTCACGGAAAAGCCGAGAGCGCCGCCGGGTGACAAACCGGCCAGCCCGATCGGGCGCCAGGTGGCGACGGCCTGATCCGGAAGACATCGGGGTGACCGCGCACCAGTTCTGGTCCCTGCAACGATGTCGCCGCTTCGGAGACTCATTCGGGCCCGCTTTGCGGGCACCTCAACAACCTGGCCCAGTTGCTCCAGGACACGAACCGGCTGGAGGAGGCCGAGCCGTTGATGCGGCGCGCGGTCGCCATCTTGGAAAGGAGCCTGGGGCCGGATCATCCGTGGTTCCAGAGAGGGAGGAGGAACCTGGAGATTCTCTTGACCGAGATGGGCTAGGGCGCCGAGTGATCAGGTGCGGGCCAGATCCAGCGCAAAGGCGATGGCGCTCCGGACTTCCGCGAGCGCTGTCTCGGGCAGCCGCCCGAGGCGCCTCTCCAAATGCACCACTGGAATTGAACCCATGCCTTGAACATTGGCGACGGACGATTCCCGCAGAAAGTTCAGCCGAGGCATCACAACCTCGTAGCGACTGCCACGATTCTGGGTCGTCAATGGCACATAGATAACCAAGGCCCGAGGTGCTTCCTCGTCGCGTCGAGACACCACAACTACCGGCCTGGTTTTGGCTGCCATTCCGAGATCGGCCAGCCAGATTTCACCGGGTAATGGGCTCATCCAGCAGGTCTAGGACTTCCTGCTCAACCCGCCGGGAGCGGGCCAGATCGAGAACATTGAGGTCGGCAAGCTGGATGATTTCCGAGACGAGACTCTCCACCTCTCGGGAAACCTCGGGTTCCCACTCCTCGAGCTTGGTGGCGAGCTTTTGCGCGACGGAAGGCATTGCAATTCAAGAGTAGTGCTTGCCTGCCCAAGGGTCAAGGGCCGTGAGCTCCGATTCCGCGAAAACACGCACAAAGTTCCGTCTTCTCGCTTGACTTCCGCCCTACTCTCGCGTAGGCTGCCTCTTGCAGTTCTCTTTCGGCAGGTCCCGGGACCCGGAGCGTATCCGGCCCGGTCAATCCAAAGCGGGCCCGAATGAGCTGGCACTCACCCGGACCCTGAGCACGCAAAGGAGAAAGAGTCCTATGCGCACCTCCGACGATCGTAGCATTCCCGTCCCCACCCACGCCTTCACCCCCGAGTACCTGGAGCTGTTGACGCACCGCGACGAGCCGGTGACCGGAGCCGAAGCGGATGCTTCCGGTCCCTGGCATCTGGAGCCGTACGAGCACCCGGAAAAGAGTTGGGCGGTCCTGCGGCAGGGCGAGAGCCTGGCCAAGGGAAGCACGCCCTGGGCGGTGCTCCGGAAGAAGGACGCCGCGCGCCTCCTCGCCGCGGTCCTTCCCGGCACCGGCCGCCGGCTGCGCTACCACCTCGGCAAAGATCCGGACGCGACCGGCTTCTACCCCCTCCTGGACGACGGCGAGGTCGCCGGCGTCTTCCAGTTCTTCGACGAAACCCTGCTCGCCGCCCTGAACGTGGCCGACGCGCTCGTCTCGATCCCCCGCGACCTCGCCTGGCTCCTCGACGGCGCCGGTAGCCTCGCCCTCGATCACGCCGGCAAGATCGCGCTCGAACGGGCGCTGGAATAACCCCCACACTCTCCCAGGAGAGGCGAGCATCCCCTCTCCCCAACCCCTCTCCCGGGAGCGGGGGTTGGGAGATGGGAGAGGGGTCGGGGGTGAGGACTCCCCGCGATACGCCTCCATCCTCTCCGGACCTGGAGCTGAGCCGTCCAGATTCTGATCCGGACGGCTCGGATCTCGGTCTGAACGACTCAGACTTCGGTCTGGACGGTTCAGACTTTGGTCTGGATGGTCCAGACTTCGGTCTGAGCAGTCCAGATTCCAATCTGAAGGATTCAGACTTCGGTCCGGACAGCTCGGATCGCGGTCTAAGTGGTCCAGACTTCGATCTGGATGGTTCGGATTTTGATCTGGATGATCTGGATTCAAGTCTGGACGGCTCAGACTTCGGTCTGAGCTATTCAGACTTTGATCCGAACCGTTCAGACTTTGAGCCGGATGATCCAGACTTCGGTCTGGAAGACCTGGATCGCGGTACTGGACGCTCGGATCTTCTGCGTCCAGCCCCCCAATGTAGAGACGCCCCCGTGGGGCGTCTCCGAGGGGGCAAGGACGGTCCGAGGAGAAGGCGGGTGATCGGGCGCGAGATGGCGACGGTCCGACCTGAAGCCCTGGTGTGACCGCGCACCAGATCTGGTCTCTGAACGACATCGCCGCTTCGGAGACGCCCCACGGGGCGTCTCTACATTGGGGAGGTAAGCCCCTGGGAGCATCGGAGCCGAAGATCCATGCCCCGCGATCAGTCCACCGCGACCCGGTGACCTGGTCCTCCAGATTCACCGAAGGCTCCTGGGCATCGAGCGCCACGCATTTGGCGCCGCAACGGATCGCAACCCCGTTCTTCTCTGCGATTGCGGCGCGTCGATCCCGGCTTCCCGGCCGAGCGCCTCGCCGTGGTCTCGTTCGACGTGGGGTACCAGGGGTGGAACCAGAGCAGGGGCGAGCAGTACAGGCCGGACCGTTCCAGACGGCCTCGTTGGCGTGGTGGTCACCGCCCGAAAGCCCCGCGCGGAAAGAACTCGGTCAGGTGCCCTTTGAAGATCATCCGGTCGAACATCGTGAGGCTACCCAGGATCTCGCCTTGGTGTATGCTCTCAAAGCTGGTCATGGCCCATTCTCCGGAGAGGTGGTTGATCATCTCTACCGGAGATGGGCCTCCCATCTCTCTGCTCTGAACTTTGGTTGCGGCCGGAGGCCGCGCTAGGAGAGGATCGCGGCGAAGCTTCATTCCACCGCTTACTCTGCGAGGCGGACCATCGATTTCGCATATCATCTTCGATGAAAGGAGTTGACCATCCATGAGCCGGAAGATTTCACCGGTGGCCCTGATCGTGCTTCTGATGGTGATGGCCTCCCGGGGCGAGACGCAGTTGACGCAGCTGTTTCATCATGGGAAAGGAGACCCCTTGCCGCCGGACCCGGCCCCCCAGGCGTCCGATCTCAACGCGGATCAGGTGGTCGCCAGGTACCTGGCCGCGCGCGGCGGAGAGCAGAGGCTCAAGGGGATCAGGACCGTGAAGATGACCGGAACACGGGAGACCGACTTCACGCTCCCGATCACCATCGTCATCGCTCCCGGACGCTTCTCCCGGCGGGTCACGCAGGGCTCGCAGGTGGCTCTGTGGAACGTCGTGGACGGCCAGACGAATTGGGAGATCAATCAGCGCAGCGGCATCGTGAAGCCGACGCCGATGCCCGCCAAGAGCGCGGCCCGCTACCACCGTCTCGCCGATCCGCAGGGGCCGCTCGTCGATGCCAGGGCGAAAGGGAACAAGATCGAGGTGGTCGGCAAACAGCCGTTGAACGGCTCGCCGGTCTACAAGCTCGAGGTGACCTCTCCCGATGGCGCGGAAAGCTACTACTACCTCGACGCGAAGACCTTCCTCCCGCGCCGTATGGTGAGCTCCCAGTACTTCGCCCAGGTAGACGAGGACTACGACGTCGAGGTGTTCTACGGCGACTACCGGGACGTCGGCGGTATGAAGTTCCCGTTCAAGGAGACGACGAACGCGCCGGAAGCCCACTTCTCGCAGACCATCACCTGGGACAAGATCGAGCTCAACCAGCCGATCGACGACGCTGCTTTCAGAGCGCCGAAGAGCTGAATCCATCGCCGGGGAGAGGGTGTAGAATGCCTGCGGAGGAACCTCTCCCATGAGCACAGCATCCGCGACTTCGGGTCCTGCCCCGGCAATCGCACCACCTGCGCCGCAGGAGTATCGCCACCCGTTCTTCCTGCCGCACTTCCGGAACCTGTGGCTGGGCTCGTCCATCTCGGTGCTCGGCACCCAGTTCAACCTCGTCGCGATGCCGTGGCTCGTCCTCCAATTGACCGGATCGAGCCTGGCCCTCGGAACCATCCTGATGACCGCGACGATCCCGCGCACCGCCCTGATGCTGATCGGCGGCGCGGTGACGGATCGCCTGTCGCCGCGTCGCGTATTGACCGTGACGGCGTTGATCCGGGCGCTCCTCGTGGGGACGGTGGCGGTCCTCGTCTGGTTCAAAGTCATCCAGATCTGGCAGATCTACGTGGTGACCTTCCTGCTCGGCGTCGCCGACGCCTTTTCGTTCCCGGCGGGAGGAGCGCTGATCCCGTCGCTCGTCGCACCGCCGCAGCTTCCCCGCGCCAATTCCATGTTCCAGAGCTCGTCGGTGCTGCTGCAGATGATCGGGCCTGCGCCGGCGGCCCTGCTGATCAAGGGCCTGGGCATCGCGTTCGGCTTCCTGGTCGATGCCTTGAGCTTCCTCGCGGTGCTCGCGGCGCTGCTCACGATCCCCGATCGGCCCAGGGCTCCCAGGCCCGCGCGGCCGGGCATGTTGCAGTTTATCGGCGAGGGCTTGCGCGCGGTGTGGAACGATCCGCCGCTCGTCGCGTTGACCGCCGTCTTCGCCTCCATCAACCTCTGCGTGGCCGGGGCGACCGGCGTCGGCCTGGCTTCCCTGGCGAAATTTCAGTTCGGATCGGTGGCGGTCCTTGGGACTCTCCTCTCCTGTTTCGCCGGCGGCACCCTGGCGGGGGCCCTGGGCGGCGGGTTGATCAAACGGCCCCGCCAGCGCGGTTTCCAATTGATCGCCTTGAGCGCGCTGGCCGGTCTCGCGCTCCTCGCCGTCGGCGTGGTCTCCGGGCTGGTCGCGACCGGGGCGTTGCTGGCCCTGACCGGCGCCTGCTTCGGATTGGCCAACGTGTATTTCAGCTCCTGGGCGCAGGCGCGGGTCGACCGCGCCCTGCTCGGCCGCGTCTACAGTGTGGTGACGTTGTTCGCCATCGGGTTGCTTCCGGTCGTGCACGCCATCTCCGGAGCGCTGGCGCAATGGAATGTCAGAGGATTGTTCCTCGCCACCGGAGCGGTCCTCGCCGTCTTCAACATCGCCATGGCGCTGACCAGCAAAGTGGCCCGTGAAATCGACTGATCTGCCCCTCTGCTCCGAGGAAAGGAGAGAACGACGTATGCATCGCACGCTCTGGCCCCTGGCCCTGATCCTGGCGCTGACCGCCTGCGGGCCCTCCCCTCTGCCACCGGATGCCGCGGTCCAACCGTCCGATCTCACCGCCGAGCAGCTGGTCGCACAGAGCAATGCCGCGCGCGGCGGAGAGGAGAAGCTGCGGAGCATCCGATCCGTGAAGATGACCGGAACGTTCGGGGCTCGACCCACCAGCCGGATCGCCGCCTCCGCGATCATCACGCCCAGCCACTACCTGCGGCAGATCGGGGGGGAAGGCGGGGAATTGATCTCGATCAAAGCCGTCGACGGCCCGGCGGCCTGGGAGCTCAACCCGCTGGCCGGCATCCTCAAGCCCGAGGCGATGGTCCCCGAGGACGCTTCCCGCTTCCGCCATCTCGCCGATCCGCAGGGGCCGCTCGTCGATGCGCAGGCGAAAGGGAACAAGGTCGAGGTGGCCGGCAAGCTGCCATGGCGGGGCTCGCAGGTCTACAAGCTCAAAGTGACGTTCCCCGACGGGCGGACGAATTCTTACTATCTCGACGCGAAGAGCTTCCTCCCGGTCCGCATGTTGAGCACCATCTACCTGCCCATGATCAACCGCGAGGTCGATCTCGAGGTCACCTACGACGACTTTCGTGTGGTGGACGGCGTGAAGTGGCCCTTCACCGAGAAGTCGAAAGCGCCGGAAGGCAGAGTGGCGCAGACGATCTTCTGGAAGAAGATCGAGGTCAACCCGCCGGTCGAGGACGCGGTATTCAGGAATCCGCGGGGCTGAGGCGGGAAGCGGGGGGCTCGTCCGGAGAGGCGAAGCGGCGCAGCTGCCGGCTCAGCACAGCGGCGGCCCCCTCCATGATCTGGTCCGCGACGAGGTCGACGTGCCGCTGCCGCCATGGCTCCAGCGGCGTTCCCTTCGCCCATTGATTGAACGCACCCAGGGCGGGGCCGCAACGCACCTGATAATTGCCTCTCTGATCCTTTGCCCCGGACAACGCCAGGCGCATCGCCCGCTCGAAGTACCAGCGAAAAACCGACGCCATCTGTTGCCGCTTGTCGCCGTCCGCTCCCGGGCGCAGAGCCTCCTGGCAGACGCTCTCGAAGCTGCGGCCGAAATAATCCCGCTCGATCTTCGCGCGGGTCGGCGCATCGATCTCCTTCCACGAACCGTGCCGGCGCCAGAGATCGTAGAGCCGGTTGGCGCGCGCGGGAAAGAACACGCCCTTTTTGAGCACCCGGCTCCTGGCGCCCAGCTCGAAGAGCTCGCCCACCGGCGCGGATTCCGTATCCTGCACGTTGACGGCCTGCAGGAGGTCTTTCACGTCGTCGCTGGTGTGCGCTTCGACCGTGCACTGGTTGATCGAGCCGGTGAGGATGAAATCCGCGCCGAGCAGGAACGCCGCGGCCGCCGCCTCCGGCGTACCGATCCCTCCCGAGCTGCCGACGCGGACCTCGCGCTCGTACCGGCGGCGGTGGCAGACCTCGTCGCGCAAGCGGAGGATCGCCGGCAGCAGGACGGCCGTGGCGGCCCCGGTGTCACCGGAGTCGGCCTCCACGCAGAGGTCGTCCGCCACCGGGATCTTGCGGGCGAGCTCCGCCGCGTCCGCGGAGATCAGACCCGCCCGCAGGAGCTCCGCCACGATGTGCTCCGGCGGCGGATTGAGGAACGCTTCCGCCACCTCCGGCCGGGAGACCTTCACCAGCACCCTGTGCGCGTCCGGCCCCTCGAGGCGCCCCTCGAGGCGAAACCGGATCAACGCCGGGCTCGGAGTCACGTATCCGGCCGCCTCGACGCACCGGACGCCGTGCTTCAGGCACAGCTCGACGACCGCCATCTCGGAGCCCGGGTCCTCCGGGTCGGCCAGCAGGCCCACCCCGAAGGGCTCACCCGGGCCGAGTGATTTCTTGATCGACCGAAGGCTCTCCTCGAGCTGGGACGGCGCGAGGCCGCCCGCGCCGAAAAACCCGAGGTAGCCGGCCTTGCCCATCCGCACCACCAGCTCTTTCGACGCGATGCCCTGGAACATCGAGCCGGCGACGTAGGCCCGGCGGACGTTGTAGTCGCGCCGGAATGACGCGGAGCCCAGACGCTCGGCGGTCACGGCGAGAGCCGCCGCCTTCGCCTCGGTCCTCGGGGGCGGCGCATCCCGGCGGATCGATTTGATCAGCTTCGTCAGGACGCTGCCCGGCCCCACTTCCTCGAAGTCCTCGACGCCCGCCGCCAGGAGATATTGCATGCTCTCCAACCAGCGGACGGGCTCGCGGATCTGGCGCTGGAGATGCCCCTTCACCTCGCCGGCGGCGTAGGGCCGCGCCGAGACGTTGGCGACGACCGGGATCTTCGGCGGATGGAGCTTCACCCCCTCCAGCGCCTCGCCCAGAGACTGCACACAGCCCTCCATGTACCGGGAATGGAACGCCGCGCTGACGTTCAGGATCCTGTAGGTCGCGCCGGTTTCTGAGAAGCAGGCATCGGCGCGGACGATGTCCGCGGCGGGCCCCGACAGGACCAGCTGCGTGAGGCTGTTGTAGTTGGCCACGTCGATCGAGGAGAGCCCGTTCTTCCGCAGGATCTCTTCCACCTGATCCCGATCGCAGCCGAGCACGGCCGCCATGCCTCCGCCGCCTCCTCCGCCCCCTCCGTCCCCTTCGGACACCGCGCTCATCAGCTCTCCGCGTCTCTTCACCAGCCGGAGGCCGGTCGCGAAATCGAACACCTCCGCGGCGAGGAGGGCGTTGTACTCCCCCAGGCTGTGGCCGGCGACGAAATCCGGGGGCGGCGCACCGCTGTCGCACCGGCTCCTGTAGGTCAGCGCGTTGACGACGTACAAGGCCGGCTGGGTGTGCTGCGTCTGGAGGAGCTTCTTCGGCTCCTTCAGGCACAGCTCCTCCACCGAATACCCGAGGATCTCGTCGGCCATCGCGGTGAGCTCGGGGTAGCGCGCGAAGAGGCCCTCGCCCATGCCGGGCGTCTGCGATCCCTGACCGGGAAAGAGGCAGGCCTTCACGGCAGATCCTCCGCGAGACGGGCGGCCAGCGCCGCGACGGCGGGCTCGCGCATCACGGTGAAATGGGTTCCCGGGATCTCCCGGACCTCGACGCCGCGCAGGGCCAGACGGCTCCAGCCGAGCGCGTCATGGCCGTTCGGCGTCTCTCCCACGGCACGATAGAGGATGAGACGGCCGTCGAAGGAGCGTGGCATGTAGCGCTCCATGGCCTCGACGTGCGCCGCGAAGGCGCGGAACAGGCGTCCGAGCCCTTCGGTGCCCACGTCCGGAGGCAGCACGCGGAGGCGCCGCCCCTGGTCCACCAGCAAAGCCAGCCGCTCCTCGGTGCTCATCTCCAGCACCTCCGCCGCGGTCACCGGCAGCTGCTCGGGAGACAACCCCAGGTTCTGGGCGAAAGTCGACCAGAGGGGGAGGTCGCCGTGCTCGCCGAAGCCCGGCCGGGGCTTCGGCACGTGAGCGTCGATCAGTGCCAGGAGCTCGATCTCCTCGCCCGCCTCGCGGAACTGGCGCGCCATCTCGTAGGCGATGACTCCGCCCAGCGACCAGCCTCCCAGCAGATACGGGCCGGAGGGCTGGGCCTCCCGCACGGCGGCGACGTAGCGTGCCGCCATCGCCTCGACGGTGTCGCCGCCGGACGCGTTCCCGTCCACGAGATCCTGGGACTGCAACCCGTAGAACGGACGGTCGGTCCCGAGGTGCCGGGAGAGGGCGAGATAGGCGAGCACGGTGCCGCCGCCGGGGTGGACGCAGAAGAACGGGCGGCGGTGGCCCGCGGCCTGGAGCGCGACGATCGGCGATGCCGGCGACACCGGCGACGCTTCCTGCCGGGAGCGGAGCGACCGAGCCAGGGATTCGATGGTGGGATTCTGGAACAGCTCGAGCAGAGGGATCACCCGGCCGAGCCGGCGCCCCATCCGGGCGACGAGGCGGACCGCCAGAAGCGAATGACCGCCCAGGGCGAAGAAGGAGTCCTGGACGCCGATCGGCCGGACTCCCAGGGTCTCCTCCCAGAGGCGGACGAGCTCGAGCTCGAGCGTATCGCGCGGCGCCACATAGGCGGCCTCCCGGGCGGGCCGGTCCTCCCGCGGGATTGGCAGGGCCTTGCGGTCCAGCTTGCCGTTGTGGGTGCGGGGCAGGGCCTCGAGCGCCACGAAGAACGCCGGGACCATGTACTCCGGCAGGCGCTCGCGCAGATGGTCGCGCAGCGCCGCCGGCTCCGCGCCGCCCGCCACATAGGCCACCAGCCGCTTGTCGCCGGGCTGGTCCTCGCGCGCCAGGACCACCGCTTCGCGCACTTCCGGGTGCGCCGCCAGCACAGCCTCGATCTCCCCCAGCTCGATGCGGAAGCCGCGCACCTTGACCTGGTGGTCGATGCGGCCCAGCAGATCGAGGTCGCCGCCGGGCAGCCGGCGCACCAGATCGCCGGTCCGGTACAGCCGGGCTCCCGACAGCGCGAATTCTTCTGCGAATGGATCGGGGACGAACCGCTCCGCCGTCAGGTCCGGGCGGCCCAGGTAGCCGCGCGCCAGGCCCGCGCCGCCCAGCCAGAGCTCCCCGGCCACCCCCACCGGCGCCGGCTCGACTCCTCCGCGCTCCACCACATGGGCCCGCGTCGCCGCGATCGGGCGGCCGATGCGCGGCGCCGTCGCCGCGGCGCGCTCCACCCGCGCGAAGGTCGAGTAGGTGGTGTCCTCCGAGGGGCCATAGAGGTTCCACAGGGCATCGACCGTGCCGGTGGCCCAGATACGGTCGGCCAGGGAGCGCAGCAGCGGCTCGCCCGCCAGGTTGATCGTCCGGGCTCCCGCCGGCAGCCCGGCCATCTCGACCAGCTCCGCCAGGGCGGACGGCACGGTATTGATCAGCCGCACCCGCTCCGCCGCCGGCAGCGACGGCAAGGCCAGCGCGTTGGCCGCCAGGATCACCGTGCCTCCCCACGACAGGGGCACGAACAGCTCGAAGACCGACAGGTCGAAGCTGAGCGAGGTGGCCGCCAGCACGCCGGAGAGCTCCGTGGGCGAGAACACCCGGCCGGCCCAGAGGACCAGCTCGACGGCGCTCGCGTGGGTCACCGCCACCCCCTTGGGCGTCCCCGTCGAGCCCGAGGTGAACAGCACGTAGGCCAGGCTCTCCGCAGGCGCGAGACTCGCCGGGCGGTGGGCCGGGCGGCGATCGATGGCGGCGCGGTCCCGCTCCAGGACCACGGTGGGCCCGCTCCAATCCATCCGGTCCATCAGACGGCCGGCCAAGCTCTCCTGGCTGACCACCACGGCCGCGCCGCTGTCCGCCAGGACACGCTCCAGGCGAGCCCGCGGATGCGCCGGGTCGAGCGGCAGGTAGGCGCCCCCGGCGGCGAGCACCGCCAAGAGCGCGACCACCAGCTCGGCGGTCCGCTCCAGACAGACGCCGACCACCTGCTCCGGGCCCACCCCCAGCGACTGGAGGTGGTGCGCCAGCCGGTACGCCTCCCGCGCCAGCTCTCCGTAGCGGAGCTCCCGCACGCCATCCACCAGGGCCACGGCCTCGGGGGTCTCTTCGGCGCGCAACGCGAACAGCTCGTAGAGGCGCAGAGCACCGGCTGCGGGCGCCCCTGTGTCGTTCCACTCCACCAGCAGCTGCCTGCGTTCGGAGGCATTGAGGAGCGGCAGATCCGCCGGCGGCGCGCCGTCGCCATCCGCCAACGCGGCCACCACCGTCTCGAAGTGACCGGCCATCCGCTCGATCGTCCCGCCGTCGAACAGCGCCGTCTTGTACGACCAGGTCACGACCAGGTCCCCTTCGCTGTCCGCCGCATGGAGCTCGAGATCGAATTTCACCGCGCTCGGGCCGCCCTCGTCCAACGGCTCGAGGCGGACCCCTCCGAGCTCGACGTCGACGCGCCCGGTGTTCTGCAGCACCAGCAGGACCTGGAACAGCGGGCTATGGCTCAGGCTGCGCTCCGGCTGCAGCTCCTCCACCAGCATCTCGAACGGCACGTGCTGGTGGGCGTACGCATCGAGGATCGTCTGCCGGCTCGACGCCAGGAGCTCCCCGAGCCGGGAGCTGCCGGACAGATCGGTGCGCAACACCAGCGTGTTGACGAAGAATCCGATCAGCGGCTCCACGTCCCGATGCACCCGGCCCGCGATCGGCGAGCCCGTCACGATGTCCGTCTCGCCGCTGTACCGGCTCAACAGGACCGCGAACGCCGCCTGCAGGAACATGAAGAGCGTCACCCCGCGCTCGCGGCCGCCGGCCGTGATCCGGTCCCTGAGCTCCCGCCCCAGGCGCTGCACGGACCGGCCGGCCGCGAACCCCTGCCGCGCGGGCCGCGGCCGGTCCAGGGGCAGGCCGTGGACCAGCGGCAGGCCGGCGAGCTGGCGCCGCCAATAGCCCAGATGGCCTTCCAGGACCTCTCCCCGCAACCACTGCCGCTGCCAGTGGGCATAGTCCGCGTACTGCACGAAGAGCGGCGGGAGCGGGCTCTCCGCACCGGACCGATACGCCGCGTAGAGCGTCTGCAGCTCCGACATCAGCACGTCCATCGACCACCCGTCCGACGCGATGTGGTGCAGGTTGAACAACACCACCGTGTCCTCTGCCGACAGCTTCAGCAGGGCCATGCGCAGCGGCAGGTCGCGGCTCAGATCGAACGGCCGCCGCGCATCCTCCGCCGCGAGACGGCGGACCTCGCTCTCCCGCTCCGCCGCTCCCAGCCGGCTCAGATCCAGCTCCGCCGGACGGAAATCGACGTCCTCGCGGATGACCTGGAACACCTCGCCGTCCGCTTCGCGGAAAACCGTCCGCAGCGACTCGTGACGCTCGACGATGGTGCGGACCGCCCGGGCGAAGGCCGCCGTGTCCAGATCCCCGCGCGCTCTCGTCGCTCCCGCGATGTTGTACTCGCTGCTCCCGCCTTCCAGACGATCGATGAACCAGAGGCGCTGCTGCGCATAGGACAGCGCGACGCCCGTCCTCTCGGCCAGCACCTCGATCGGCGGCAGGACCCAGCCGCCGCCCAGCTCGGGCAGCGTCTCGCAGAGCTCGCCGATCGTCGGATGCTCGAAGATCGCCCGCAGCGGCAGCTCCCGGCCCAGGGCCGAACGCACCTGGCTCACCACCCGCGTCGCCAGCAGCGAATGCCCGCCCAGGTCGAAGAAGCTGTCCGCGATCCCCACCTGTCCCACCCCCAGCAGCTCCTCCCAGATCTCGCACAGCCGGCGCTCCAGCTCGGTGCGCGGCGCGACGTAGCCGCCCCGCTGGAAATCCCCGGCATCCGGCGCCGGCAGCGCCCGGCGGTCCACCTTGCCGTTCACCGTCAGCGGCAGGGCTTCCAGCGCCACGAACACCGGCGGCACCATGTATTCGGGCAGCTTCGACGCCATGTGCTCGCGCAGCCTCGCCGCCTCGGGCGGGCTCCCCTCCCTCCCCACCACGTAGGCCACCAGACGCTTCTCCCCGAGCCGGTCCTCGCGCGCCACGACCACGGCGTCGCGCACCGACTCCTGCGACCGGAGCTGCGCCTCGACCTCTCCCAGCTCGATGCGGAAACCCCGGATCTTGACCTGGTCGTCGACACGGCCCAGATACTCCAGCGCTCCGTCGCCGCGCCAGCGGGCCAGATCCCCCGTCCGGTACATCCGCGCCCCGGCGGCCCGGGAAAACGGATTCGCCACAAACCGCTCCGCGGTCAGGGCCGGACGGTTCCGGTAGCCCCGTGCGACGCCTTCGCCTCCGATGTGGAGCTCCCCGACGCCGCCTTGCGGCATCAGCCCGAGCTCCGCGTCCAGCACATGGACCTCCACGTTCGGCAACGGACGGCCGATGTGCGGACCGGCCTCTTCCTCCAGCACCGTGGCGGTGCTGTCCACCGTGCACTCCGTCGGCCCGTAGACGTTCACCGCCGACCTCCCGCGCGGCTCCAGGTGGGCGCAGATCCGCGACCAGAGAGGGCCGCTGATCGCCTCGCCCCCGATCAGCAGATGCGGCAGGACCACCCGCTCGCGCTCCGCCTCGACCAGCAAGAGATCCAGCAGGGACGGCGTGCAATCCAGCAGATCGATCGACCGGCTCCGGACATAGGCCAGCAGGGCGGGCGGCGACTGCCGGACCGGCTGCGGCAGGACGTGCAGCTCCGCCCCGAGCGCGAGCTGCGTCAACCCCTTGACCGAGCCGTCGAAGACCACCGGCACGTTCCACGCCCAGCGGGTGCCCGGCTCCAGCCCGATGCCCGACAGGACCTCGCGCAATCGGAAGCTCAAGTTGACGACGCTCCGGTGCTCGACCATCACCCCCTTCGGCCGGCCGGTCGAGCCGGAGGTATAGATCATGTAGGCGAGGTGGCTCGACCGCAGCCCGCGCCGGTCCGGATTGCCGCCCGCCAACCCCTCCAGCCGGGCCGCGAAGCCAGGATCGTCCAACCGCACCGTGCGGCGCCCGGCGAAGCAGCTCAGCCCCGACAGCCGGCTCTCGGTCAGCACCACCTCCACCGCGGAATCCTCCAGCATGTAGGCGAGGCGCGCTTCCGGAGAGTCCGGATCGAGCGGCACATAGGCCCCGCCCGCCTTGAGAATGCCGAAGATCCCCACCAGCATCGCGAGCGAGCGGTCGACGCACAGCCCGACCGGCGTCTCCGCCCGGACACCCTGTCCGATCAGATACCGCGCCAGGCGGTTCGAGCGCTCGTTCAGCTCCCTGAACGTCAGCCGCCCCTCCTCGCATACCACCGCCACCTCCTCCGGCGACCGCTCCGCCCGGGCTTCGAGCAACTCGTGGAAGCAGCGCTCCCAGGGATAGGGCGTTGTCCGGCCGTTCCACTCGTCGAGCAGCCGCCGCCGCTCCGTCTCCTGGAGGAGCGGCAGCGACTGCACCCGTTCCTCCGGCCGCTCCAGGATGCCCTCCAGCAACACCCGGAAGCCCGACGCCATCCGCTCGATCGTCGCGTCGTGGAACAGCTCCTTCTTGAAGATCCAGCTCAGCGCCAGGCCATCCGCCGACTCGGCGACATTGAGCTCCAGATCGAGCTTCGCGATGGGAGCGCCTTCCTCCAGCGGCTCGAGGCGCGCCTCCCCGAGATCCAGGTCGCCCCGCTCCATGTTCTGCAGCACCAGCAGGATCTGGAACAACGGGCTGTGGCTCAGGCTGCGCTCCGGCTTGAGCTCCTCGACCAGCATCTCGAACGGCACGTGCTGGTGCGCGTACGCATCCAGGATCGTCCGCTTGCCCGCTTCCAGCAGCTCCGCGAACCGGGGGTTGCCGGACAGATCGCTCCGCAGCACCAGCGTGTTGATGAAGAAACCGATCAGCGGCTCCACGTCGCGATGGATCCGCCCGGCGATCGGCGAGCCCATCACGATGTCCCTCTCCCGGCTGTAGCGGCTCAGAAGAGCGGACAACGCGGCCTGCAGGAACATGAAGAGCGTCACCCCGCGCGCCCGGCAGAAGGCCTCGATCCGGTCCTTGATCTCACCCGCCAGCCGCTCTGTGTGCTCGCCCCCCGCGAAACCCTGCCGCGCCGGCCGCGGCCGGTCCAGCGGCAGACCGTGGACGAGCGGCACCCCGTCCAACTGGCGTCGCCAATAACCGATCTGGCCATCCAGGATCTCGCCCCGCAACCATTGGCGCTGCCAGCACGCGTAGTCCGCATATTGCACGGAGAGCGGCGGGAGCGGGTTGTCCGCGCCGCTGTGGAAGGCTGCGTAGAGCGTGCGGAGCTCCCTCGTCAGCACGGCGATCGACCAGCCGTCCGAGGCGATGTGGTGCATGTTGGACAACACCACGTGCTCGGTCTCCCCGAGCTTCAACAGAGTGACCCGGAACGGCAGGTCGCGGCTCAGATCGAACGGCCGCCGCGCATCCGCGAGCGCCAGGCGCCGGACCTCCCGCTCCCTCTCCTCCTCGCCGAGCGCGCTCAGGTCTCCCTCCGCGACAGAGAATGCGCTCCCCTCGCGGATGACCTGGACCAGCTCTCCGTTCACCTCCCGGAACACCGTGCGCAGCGACTCGTGACGCGCCACGATCGTCCGGAGCGCCGCGGAGAGAGCCGCCTTGTCCAGACCGCCCCGCGCCCGCAGCGCGCCCGGGATGTTGTACTGGCTGCTCCCGCCTTCCAACCGGTCGATGAACCAGAGGCGCTGTTGCGCGTAGGACGGGGGGAGGCCCTCCCGGTCCGCGACCACCTCGATCGGCGGCAGGACCAGGCTCCCGCCGAGCTCCGGCAGGCTCTCGCACAGACCCTGGATCGTCGGATTCTCGAACAGCGCGCGCAGTGGCAGCTCGCGGCCGAGAGCCGAGCGCACCCGGCTCACCACGCGCGTCGCCAGCAGCGAGTGCCCGCCCAGGTCGAAGAAGCTGTCCGCGATCCCGACGCGCTCGACGCCCAGGACCTCCTGCCAGATCTCGCACAGCCGGCGCTCCAGCTCGGTGCGCGGCGCGACGTGCTCGCCGCGCTGGAAATCCCCCTCCTCCGGCGCCGGCAGCGCCCGCCGGTCCACCTTTCCGGTCGCCGTCAACGGCAGTGCCGCGAGCACCACGAAGATCGACGGCACCATGTGATCCGGCAGGGTCCGCTGCAGTGCGCCCTTGAGCTCGCCGGCCGGCGCGGTCCTCGCCTCTCCCTCCGCCGGGACCACGTACGCCACCAGCCGCTTGTCCCCGGCCCGGTCCTCGCGCGCCAGCACCGCCGCTTCGCGCACCTCCGGGAGCGACGCCAGGGCGGCCTCGACCTCGCCCAGCTCGATGCGGAAGCCGCGCACCTTGACCTGGTGGTCGATGCGTCCCAGGTAGTCCAGCTCGCCGTCCGCCAGCCGGCGCACCAGGTCTCCGGTGCGGTACAGGCGGGCTCCCGGCGCGGCGGATTTTTCTGCGAATGGATCCGGGAGGAACCGCTCCGCCGTCAGGTCCGGACGGCCCAGGTAGCCGCGCGCCAGGCCCGCGCCGCCCAGCTGGAGCTCCCCGGCCACCCCCACCGGCACCGGCTGGCCCCGGCCGTCCACCACATACGCCCGCGTCGCCGCGATGGGCCGGCCGATGCGCGGCGCCGCGGCCGACGCGCGCTCCACAGGGGCGTACGTCGAGTAGGTGGTGTCCTCCGACGGGCCATAGAGGTTCCACAGCGCCTCGACCGTGCCGGTGGCCCAGATCCGGTCGGCCAGCGCGCGCGGCAGCGGCTCGCCCGCCAGGTTGACCGTCCGCACCCCGGACGGAAGCCCGCCCGTGCGCACCAGCTCCGCCAGCGCCGACGGCACCGTGTTGACCAGCCGCACCCGCGCCGCCGCCGGCAGCGACGGCAAGGCCAGCGCGTTGGCCGCCAGGATCACGGTGCCGCCCCACGCCAGGGGCACGAACAGCTCGAAGACCGACAGATCGAAGCTCAGGGAGGTGGCCGCCAGTACGCCGGAGAGGTCCTCGGGAGAGAACACGCGGCCCGCCCACAAGACCAGCTCCACGGCGCTGCGATGGGTCACGGCCACGCCCTTGGGAGTCCCGGTGGAGCCCGAGGTGAACAGCACGTACGCCAGGTTCTCCCGAGACACATCGCGCACCGGCCGATCGAGCGGGCGGCGCGCGATGGCGGAGCGGTCCCGCTCCAGGACCACGGCGGGACCGCTCCAATCCATCCGATCCACCAGGTCCACCAGGCTCTCCTGGGTGACCAACACGGCCGCGCTGCTGTCCGCCAGGATGCGCTCCAGGCGCGCCCGTGGATACGCCGGGTCGAGCGGCAGATAGGCGCCCCCCGCCTCCAGGACCGCGAGGAGCGTCACCACCATCCCGGCCGTCCGCTCCAGGCAGACGCCGACGACCCGCTCCGGGCCGACGCCGAGCGACCGGAGGTGATGGGCCAGCCGGCGCGCCTCCGCCGCCAGCTCGCCGTAGCTCATCTCCCGCCCGCCGTCGACCAGGGCCACCGCCTGCGGAGCCTCTGCGACGCGCGGCGCGAGCAGCTCGTGCAGGCAGAGCTCCCCGCCCACCGGAGCCCCGGTGTCGTTCCACGCTACCAGCACCTGCTCGCGCTCGGCCGCTGCGAGGAGCGGCAGGTCGGCGGCGGGGAGGGCGCCGGCGCTCTCCAGGACGGCGGCCAGCAGCACCTGGAAGTGCCCGGCCATCCGCTCGATCGTCGCGCCGTCGAACAGCTCCCGCTTGTGCCACCAGGTCAGCAGCAGGCCCACGTCGAGCTCCTCCACGTTGAGCTCCAGATCGAACTTCACGGCGCTGATGTTGCCGGCGAACGTCTCGAGGAGCGACGAGCCCAGCCGCAGGTCCCCCCGCTCGGTGTTCTGGAGCGCCAACAGGATCTGGAACAACGGGCTGTGGCTCAGGCTGCGCTCCGGCTTCAGCTCCTCCACCAGCATCTCGAACGGCAGGTGCTGATGCGCGTACGCATCCAGGACCGTCCGCTTGCCCGCCTCCAGCAGCTCGATGAACCGGGGAGCGCCGGACAGGTCGCTGCGCAGCACGAGCGTGTTGACGAAGAAACCGATCAGCGGCTCCACGTCCCGATGCACGCGCCCCGCGATCGGCGAGCCCATGACGATGTCCGTCTCGTGGCTGTACCGGCTCAGCAGCACCGAGAACGCCGCCTGCAGGAACATAAAGAGCGTCACCCCGCGCTCCCGGCCGAGGGCCTCGATCCGGTCCCTCAGGTCTTTTTCCAGGCGCTGCGTGTGCTCGCTCCCGGCGAAACCCTGGCGCGCCGGCCGCGGCCGGTCCAACGGCAGGCCGTGGACCCGCGGAACGCCGTCCAGCTGCCGCCTCCAGTAGCCGAGCTGGCCCTCCAGGACCTCGCCGCGCAGCCATTGCCGCTGCCAGTGCGCGTAGTCCGCATACTGCACGGAGAGAGGCGGGAGCGGGTTGTCCTCCCCATTCCGGAAGGCCGCGTAGAGCGTGCGGAGCTCCCGCATCAGCACGCCCATCGACCAGCCGTCCGAGGCGATGTGGTGCATGTTGGACAGCACCACGTGCTCGCTCTCCCCGAGCTGCAACAGGCTGACCCGGAAGGGCAGATCCCGGCCCAGGTCGAACGGCCGCCGCGCATCGGCGAGCGCCAGACGCCCGGCCTCTCCCTCCCTCTCCGCGTCCGCGAGCCCGCTCAGGTCGATCTCCGCCACGGCAAACGGAGCATCCTCCCGGATGACCTGGACCGCCGCACCGTCCACCTCGCGGAACGTCGTCCGCAGCGACTCGTGGCGCGCCACGATCGCCCTGAGAGCCGCGGCGAACGCCGCCCTGTCCAGATCGCCGCGCACCCGCAGCGCGCCCGGAATGTTGTACTGGCTGCTCCCACCTTCCAGCCGGTCGATGAACCAGAGGCGCTGCTGCGCGTAGGACAGGGGGAGGCCTTCCCGGTCCGCGACCACCTCGATCGGCGGCAGCACCAGCCCCCCGCCGAGCTCCGGCAGGCTCTCGCACAGACCCTGGATCGTCGGATTCTCGAACAGCGCGCGCAGCGGCAGCTCGCGGCCGAGAGCCGAGCGCACCCGGCTCACCACGCGGGTCGCCAGCAGCGAGTGGCCACCCAGAGCGAAGAAGTCGTCCGCGATCCCGACGCGCTCGACGCCCAGGACCTCCGCCCAGATCTCGCACAGCCGGCGCTCCAGCTCGGTGCGCGGCGCGACGTGCTCGCCCCGCTGCAGATCCCCCTCTTCCGGCGCCGGCAGCGCCCGCCGGTCCACCTTCCCGTTCGCCGTCAACGGCAACGCCTCGAGCACCACGAAGACCGCGGGGACCATGTGATCCGGCAGGGTCTTCTGCAGCGCGCTCTTCAGCTCGGCGGCCAGCGCAGCCCTCGCCTCTCCCGCCGCCGGGACCACGTAGCCCACCAGGCGCTTCCCCCCGGCGCCGTCCCCGAGCGCCAGCACGACCGCTTCGCGCACCGGCGCCTGGGATTGCAGCTGCGCCTCGATCTCTCCCAGCTCGACACGGAACCCGCGGATCTTGACCTGATGATCCACCCGGCCCAGAAACTCCAGCGTTCCGTCGGTCCGCCAGCGCGCCAGATCCCCCGTCCGGTACAACCGCGCCCCGGCTTCCTGCACGTAGGGGTTGGCGATGAAGCGCTCCGCGGTCAGGGCGGGACGGTTCAGGTAGCCCCGGGCGACCCCGTCGCCGAGCGCGCAGAGCTCGCCCACGGCCCCGGGGGCAGCCGGCGCGTGGTCCTCCTGCAGAACGGCCACGCCGGTGCCGTGGATCGGCCGCCCCAGCGGCAGCGCGCGGCGCGGCTCCCAGCCGCGCGGAATCGCATAGCAGCTGGTGAAGGTGGTGTTTTCCGTCGGTCCATAGCCGTTGATCACCTCGACATCCGCGAGCGCCTCGTACACCCGCGCGACGGCCGACGGGTCCACCACGTCTCCCCCCGTCAGCACCCACCGGAGCGGGCTCGACGGGGGAACCTGATGGCTCCAGGGATCGAACAGGCCCGCGGTCAGCCAGAGGGTGTTGACGCCGTGCCGCTCGATCTCGGCGTTCAGCCGTCCGATCTCCGGCACTCTTTCCGGATAGAGCACCAGCCGTCCTCCGTTGAGCAGCGCGCCCCAGATCTCCAGGGTCGCGGCATCGAACGAGACGGACGACGCCTGCAGCATCACGGTGTCCGCGTTCAATGGAACGAAATCGGGGTTGATGACGAGACGGACGACGCTCCGGTGCTCGACCATCACGCCCTTCGGCTGGCCCGTCGAGCCGGAGGTGTAGATCACGTAGGCGAGCTGGTCTGATCTCCGGCCGGACAGGTCCGGAGGGCCGCCCGCGGCTTCCGTGAGCCCGGGCTCGTCCAGCGCGACCGTCCGGCGCCCGGCGAAGCAGCCCATCCCTGCCAGGCGTCTCCCGGTCAGCACCACCTCGACTCCCGAGTCGTCCAGCATGTAGCCGAGGCGCGCCTGCGGATACTCCGGATCGAGCGGAACGTACGCTCCGCCCGCTTTGAGGATCCCCAGGACGGCGACCAGCATCTCCGGCGAGCGCTCGACGCACAGCCCCACCAGGGCCTCCGTCCGCACCCCCAGCGCGGCCAGGGCGCGCGCCAGGCGGCTCGACCGCTCGTCGAGCTCCCTGTAGGTCAGCGGCCCCCCGGCGGACACCACCGCCACCGCCTCGGGAGACCGCGCCGCCTGCGCCTCGAAGAGCTCATGAATGGAGCGCTCCCGCGGATACCGCGCATCCCGCCCGCTCCAGGCGGACAGCAGCTCCCCGCGCTCCGCCGCGCTCAGCAGCGGCAGCGATCGCACCGCCTCGTCCGGCCTCTCCAGGAGGCCTTCGAGCAGGGTTGCGAAGCCCGACGCCATGCGCTCGATCGTCGCGGCGTGGAAGAGCTCCCGCTTGAAGGACCAGAGGAGGAGCAACCCCTCCTCGCCCTCCTCCGCGTTGAGCTCGAGATCGAACTTCGCGATGCCGCCGGTCCCGGCGAGCGGCTCGAAACGCGAGTCTCCGAGCCGCATCTCCGCCTGCCCGGTGTTCTGCAGGACGATCAGGATCTGGAACAGCGGGCTGTGCCGGAGGCTGCGCTCCGGCGCGAGGTCCTCCACCAGCATCTCGAACGGCACATGCTGGTGGGCATACGCGTCCAGGATCGTCTTCCGGCTCGCTTCCAGCAGGTCCACGAACCGCGGGTTGCCGGACAGGTCGCTGCGCAGCACGAGCGTGTTGACGAAGAAGCCGATCAGCGGCTCCAGGTCGCGATGGACCCGCCCCGCGATCGGCGAGCCCACCACGATGTCGCTCTCCCGGCTGTAGCGGCCGAGAAGGACCGCGAACGCCGCCTGCAGGAGCATGAACAGGGTCACCCCGTGGTCCCGGCAGAGGGCTTCGATGCGGCCGGCGAGATCCCTCCCCAGCCTCTGGACGTGCTCGCCGCCGGCGAAACCCTGCCGGGCCGGCCGCGGGCTGTCCAGCGGCAGGCCGTGGACCAGCGGCAGGCCGGCCAGCTGGCGCCGCCAATACTCCAACTGCGTCTCGAGAACCTCGCCGCACAGCCATTGCCGCTGCCAGCACGCATAGTCCGCATACTGGACGGAGAGCGGCGGCAGCGGGCTCGCCTCGCCGGCCCGGTACGCCTCGTAGAGCGCCCGGAGCTCCCGCATCAGCACGCCGATCGACCAGCCGTCCGACGCGATGTGGTGCATGTTGGCCAGCACCACGTGCTCGTCCGCGGCCAGCGTGAGCAACCCGGCGCGCAGCGGCAGATCGCGGCTCAGCTCGAACGGCTTCCGCGCATCGTCCCGCGCCAAGCGCCGCACCTCGCGCTCCCTCTCCCCGGCCTCCAGGGCGCCCAGATC
This sequence comes from Thermoanaerobaculia bacterium, assembly GCA_035637095.1. GTDB lineage: Bacteria > Acidobacteriota > Thermoanaerobaculia > Multivoradales > UBA5704 > UBA5704. The sequence goes on along the minus strand of DASPXX010000203.1, from coordinate 573 downwards.
GCTCTCGGTGAGCTGGAAACCGGCGCCGTCGAGGAGAACCTGGACCACCTCGCCCTGCACCTCCCGGAAGACGGTGCGCAGCGCCTCGTGGCGCGCCACGATCGTCCGGAACGCCGCGGCGAACGCCGCCTTGTCCAGACCGCCCCGCAGGCGCAGCGCCCCCGCGATGTTGTACTGGCTGCTCCCCCCCTCCAGGCGATCGATGAACCACAGGCGCTGCTGCGCGTACGACAGCGGGAGCCCCTCGCGCTCCGTCACGACCTCGATCTCCGGCAGGACCAGGCCGCCGCCGAGCTCCGGCAATCTCTCGCACAGGCCGCGGACCGTCGGGTTCTCGAACAATGCCCGCAGCGGCAGCTCGCGGCCCAGCGCCGAGCGCACCCGGCTCACCGCGCGCGTCGCCAGGAGCGAGTGGCCGCCCAGGTCGAAGAAGCCGTCCTCGATCCCCACGCGCTCGACCCCGAGGACCTCCGCCCAGATCTCGCACAACCGGCGCTCCAGCTCCGTGCGCGGCGCCACATACGCGCGCTTCCCGAGGTCCTCCTCCTCGGGCGCGGGGAGCGCGCGGCGGTC
>DASPXX010000202.1:0-9768 GCA_035637095.1 Thermoanaerobaculia bacterium | reverse complement strand
GCACGGTGAAGGACGGATAGTCCACCTTGTTGTGCTCGATGAACCGCACGAGCTGCTTGAACTCCCTCCGGGTATAGTCGGGGTTCACAATGAACCCTCCGAACACCCGCAGGCCGAGCGACGCCGCGGCGCGCAAGCCGGTCTCGATCTGCACCACCTCGACCCGCTTGTTGTAGTCGCCCAGCTCCCTGGCTGTCACCGCCTCGATGCCGATGAACAGGCGCTCGAGACCCACCTCCCGCCAAGCCCGCATCAGCTCGGGCTGGCGGAGCAGCGTGTCGATGCGGCAGTAGGCGAAGTAGCGCTTTCTCACCCCGGCGGCCTTCAGCTCCCGCGCCAACGCCAGCATGCGGCGACCGTTGACGAAGGCCTCGTCGTCCACCAGGAAGATGCACTCCTCCTCGACCGCCGCGATCTCCTCCACCACCCGGTGGATGTCGCGCCGGTGATAGAGACCGTTCTGGATCTTCCAGAGCGCGCAGAAGGAGCAGCGGTACGGGCAGCCGACTGTCGTCCGCAACAGGGCGACCGGCTTCATCCAATCGATGAAGTAGGCATGCCGATCGCCCGCCGTGAGAGTCCGGTCCGGGAGAGGGAGATCGTCGATCGCGAAGGAGAGCGGCTCGCCGCCGCTGACGAAGCGCCCCTCCACCCGCGACCACAGACCCGGGATGCCCTGGATCAGCCGGCCGCTCTCCAGGTCGCGCAAGAGAGCCCGGAAGGAGTGCACCCCTTCACCGCCCACCACGAAGTCGATCTCCGGCTCGAAGAAGTCCTCGGGCAGGAGCGTGGCATGATGCCCTCCCACCACCGTGCGGCATCCGGGCAGAACCTCCCGGACGCGGCGGCACAGGGCGAGACAACGGGAGACGTGCATCGAGTAGCCGGTCACTCCGACGATCTCGGGAGCGAAGTCCCGTAGGGTCGCATCGAGCGCGTCCTGGTGCAGACGCAGGTCGAGGATCTGGACGTCATGGCCATCGAGCTTCGCCCCGGCGCCCAGGTACTCCAGCGCCAGGGGCTCGGCGATGGCGCCGAGATCCCCGTAACCGATGATCTCCTGGCGCAGATTGGGGTAGATCAGGAGCACTCTCATAGCTCTCTCCCATTCGGCCTTGTTTCAGATCTTCGATAATCCTATGAAGGCCTCGGGCGCGCCGACATCGGAAAGATCCAGAATTTCCGCCCCGCTGTTCCCGGAGAGGAAGCTCGGGATTCCACGGGGAGAGGGGATCAGAAATCCTCGGATGTCTCAGCTTCCGGAGTGGAGACGGAATCCTCGACCGGGATCTCGCAAGAGATCAGGCGCTGGCAGATGGCGAAACGAGTGATGTCGGAGTTGTTGCGCAGCCCAAGCTTGCGGAGGATATTGGCCCGGTGGGTATCCACCGTCTTGATGCTGATGCAGAGGCGTTCGGCGATCTCCTGGTTGGTGTATCCGGAAGCCAGGAAGCGGGCGACCTGGAACTCGCGGTCGGACAGCTGCTCCGTCGGATCTTCGCCGGCGCCGGTCCGGTAGTACCTCTCGGCGAAGGTCTGCCGGATCTCCGGCGGGAGGTAGGTCCTGCCCGCCCGCACCAGCCCGATCGCGCCCAGCAGGTCCTTGAAGCCGCAGGTCCGGCGCAGGATGACGCCATGCGCGCCCGCACGCATCAGACGGAGGACGAGGTGGGCGGTCCCCTGCATGGTCATGGCCAGGATCCGGCTGCGCAACCCGTGCGCCACGATCTCCTTGATCGCATCGAGGCCGTCCTTCCCCGGCATCGCCGTCTCGAGCAGGAGAACGTCCGGATTCTCCTTGCGGGTCAGATCCACTGCGGCGGTGCCGTCCGCCGCCTCCCCCACCACCAGGATGTCGGGATGGGTCTCCAACAGGCACCGGAGCCCCTCCCGGTGAAGAGTGAAGTCATCCGCAATGGCAAGTCTGATCATGTTTTATAGATTGTGTTGGGTTCTACGCAGAGGAGGAATCAAAGATTCTTGGATACCCCTTTGAGAAAATCCCCTAGGTTTCCCGGATTCGGAGTCGCGAATTGGCACCGAACGTGCTTTGACGGGACGGGGAAACGTGGAGAGGAGCGATCTGAGCGAGACACACCGGCCCATCGTCTGCGTGGATTTGAACGGCGTGCTGGATGCCTACACCGGCTGGCGAGGCGCCCACCACTGGGATGCTCCACGCCCCGGAGCCGAGGATTTCCTCCGCGCGCTCTGCGAGCAGGGCTTCCGCGTGGTCGTCTTCACCACCCGCTGGCCCGAAGACGCGCGCAACTGGCTCGAAGCCCATGGTCTCGCCCGCTGGGTCTCCGAGGTGACCGACCGCAAACCCGCCGCCCACGTCTTCGTGGACGACCGGGCGGTGTGCTTCAAAGGCGACTTCGCGGCAACCCTGGAAGAGGTGGTGCGGTTCAGGGCTCACTGGGAGTGAGGTCCCGCAGCCGCCCCCCGTACCCCTCACCCGCCCGCCGCAGGCGCTCGGCTTCCTCGGCGTTCCACCCCACGGCCTGAGCACCTAGGAGGTGCGCGCCCAGCTGGAAGGCCAGGTAGGTGACCTTATAGAAAGAGAGCTGCCGCGGCCCAGGCCGCACCCCCCTCTTCGCCGCGGCCTCCAGGAACCGCGACTCCTCGTCTCCGGTGAACCCGAGCTCCACGATCGCTCCCGCCAGGTCCCAGGCCGGGTCCTGTGCCCCCACCAGGTCGTTCGACGCGTGGTGATCGACGGCGTCGGTTTTCACGATCCTCCCGTCGCGGGTCAGCAGCCATTCCCAGGCATGCATCCGGTTGTAGGTGAGGACCGGCCGCGCCAGCGCCTCCAGCTCCGGCAGCCTCTCGCGCCAGGCGCGCAGCCGCTCCGCGACCTCGGCGCCCAGCGCCTGCCCGATATTGAATTCCGCCATTTCCAGGAGCTGCGTGGGCGACGCTCCCCTCGGCTCGGGACCCGCCGGCCAGCGGGCGGCACGGAACGCCACGTACTCCGCGACCTTCTCGATCAGCTCGCGGCGGTCGAAGGGGGCCATGGGGAGCGGCCGCGCCCTCTCCAGCCAGGGACCGACCAGAAAGCCGTGGCGCAGACCCGCCACGCGCGGCGAGAAGCCGGCCGCCGCCAGGGCCACGGCCATCTCCAGCTTCTCCCGGCCATAGCGTCCGAGCCCGGCGAATTTGAGGAGCCAGCGCGTGCCCGCGGCGCGCAGCAGATACTTCCGCCGCTCCTGCTGCAGATGGGCCGGCGGTCTCACGGTACCGGCCGGGAAGAGCCAGTCCCGCCAGCGGCCCGCGCTCACGTCCTCCGCCGGCGCATCGACCCGGCCGGTCAGATCCTCCACCCAACGCTCCAGCGGCCAGGGTGAGCCCTCCCCGGTGAAGAGCTCCTCGAACGGCACGACAGAGCGCCGGGCCTCTGCCCACCGCTCGCGGTGCCGCTCGCTGGCCTGGGGGCCGAGGTCCCCGGCATGGCTGGGAAAGAAGACGATCGCTTCCCGCTTCACCCCCCAATCCTCCAGCCAGTCCGCGACCGCGCCGAACGAGCTGCCGGAGAGCCCGGGTCCCTCGTCCACCACCGCCCAGAGCGTCTCCGCGCCGGCCCCTTCCGCCAGACGCCAGGCCAGGCGGCCGCCGAGGGAGAGCGTCCGCGCGAAAGGGTGCCCCGCCGGCCGTACCGTGACCACCACCTCCGCACGACCCGCCGCCGCCACCAGCGCCGCCAGGCTCGTGCCGATGCTGCGGATGCCGACCACCCGCAGCGCGCCGCGCCACGAGCCACGGAGCCGGCCGGCCGCTTCCAGATAGGTCTCCGGATAGAGACCGTAGAACGCATACCCCTCCGGCACCGCCACCTCCAGGACGTCCGGCACGCCGACCCCGCGCAGGTCGCGCAGGCCGCGCAACGCCTCCCGCAGCGACGCGCCCTTCGAGCGAACACCGTCGAAGGACGGCGGCGCGCCGCGGTGGCGGAACGAGCCGAGGAGCGCCTCGGCCACCGTCCGCGTCAGCTTGCCCATCCGCGACGAGACGGCGGTCCAGCGCTCCCGGCCCTCCTTCTGGAGCTGCGCGTCGAGGAGCGCCTGCTCCAACTCCCCGAGCGCGATGAGGTGCTCCGCCAGCGCGGCATGCCGCTCGATCCCCGGGCGCAGGTCCCCCAGCCCGGACAGGCCGGCCCGGATCCGCTCCACCTTCCCGGCCGTCTCCTCGCGCCGCCGCGCATCACCGTAGACCAGCATCCCCGACCTCCCGGAAATCACCCCAACGACATACTTGACATGTCAACCATTCATCCGTACACTTCGCCCCATGAGCGACGAGGTGAGCGCGCTGCAGCGCGAGATCGGGCAAAAGAGGCCCTTCCGTTCCCGCAGTCAGGAGGCGGTCCTGGGCATCCTCCGCACGGCCGACGTGGTCCGCCGCTACCTCGCCCGGGTGCTGGAACCCTACGACGTGACGCCCCAGCAATACAACGTCCTGCGCATCCTGCGGGGCGCCGGGACCGAGGGGCTGCCGACCCTGACGATCGGTGAGCGGATGCTCGAGGACTCGCCGGGGGTGACGCGGCTGATCGACCGGCTGGTGGCGAAGGGAATGGTCTCCCGCCAGCGCTCGCGGGAGGACCGGCGGCAGGTGCTCTGCCGGATCGCGCCCCCCGGGCTCGACCTCCTGGGGCAGATCAACGGCCTCGTGGATGCGAGAGACGACGATGCGCTGGGAATGCTCACGCCGGACGAGCAGAAGGAGCTCATCCGGCTGCTCGACCGCATCCGCGCCCATCACCAGGCGTAAAGGCCTGCCGGCGCCGCGGGAAGCGGCCCGGCAGCCACGAGCCTCTTTCTGCCGGGCTGTACAGCCAGGTTGAGGCCCTCCAGCGTGCGGGCTCCGAGCAGTTGCAGGTCTCCGGGCTCGGCGAAGACCACCTCATCGATGGTGAACGCCTTGTTGAGCCGGATGATCGCGAAGCCGATGCTGCGGGTCACCTGCTGGCCGTTCGCGAGCACGAACGCCACGTCCTTCTTCTCGCGCTGGACCCCGATCTTCTCCAACGTCCGACCGAGCGCCCACGTGAATTCGCTCCCCGGATCGACCAGGAGCTTCGATACGACGGCCGAGCGCGTCCGTTCGACCGGATTTTCGAGCTTACAGCGGGCGTAGAACGTTCCCATGGTCAGACCCGAGGGGATTTTACATGGAAACGGGATCAAATCTCGTCCCGTGATTCGCCGTGAAGAGCTGAAACACATCGGTCCTTTCTCGACATATGAGAGCAGGAGCCCGTAGGCGCCCGCTGCCCGCCGGAGTTTGAGCCCCTGGTGCTGGTGTAGGTTAGGGGCAATGCCGTTCGGTTAGCTGTCGCTGGGAGCGCCGGCATCCTTGCCGGCCCCATCAGCGCCCATGGCCGACCGCCCTGGTCGCGGAGAGCGTGGGCCGGCAAGGATGCCGGTGCTCCCAGCGGGCGCAAGACCCGACTTCCGGCGCAAAGCGAACGATATGAAGTTAGGGGGAATGAAAACCAACGCCGCCCGGCTGCTCGATTCCCTCGGCATCTCCTATGAGCTGCGCGAGTACGAGGTGGACCCGGAGGACCTGCGGGCGGAGAGCGTCGCGCGCAAGGTGGGGCTCCCTCCCGAGCAGGTGTTCAAGACCCTGGTGGCGCGCGGCGACCGCACCGGCGTCCTCCTGGCTGTCGTGCCGGGGGACGCCGAGCTCGATTTGAAGGCTCTCGCCCGCCTCTCCGGCGATCGCAAGGTCGACACCGTTCCTTTGAAAGAGGTCCAGCCGCTCACCGGCTACATCCGCGGCGGCGTGACCGTTTTCGGCGTCCGCAAGGACTACCCGGTCTTCATCGACGAGACCCTGGAGCTGTTCGACGTCATCTCGGTGTCGGCGGGCGTGCGCGGAACGCAGATCATCCTCGCTCCCGGCGACTACCTCCGCGCCCTCGGCGAGCGCGCTCAGGCCGGCCCCATCGCCCGCGACAAGGAGGACCCCGCGGAGCCATCCGATCGGCGGTAGAATCGGGGCAGGGACCGCCGTCCATGCCCGAGACCAAGTTCCGTACTCCGCCGGAGCCGTTCTTCGCCATCTCGCCCGAGCGCTTCCTGCAGCGGGCGAAGACGCCGGCGCGCATGCTCCACATCACCAACGGGAGCATCGCGGCCGACGTCCTGCGCGAGTCCGGCGTCCCCGGCCGGGTGACCATCACTGCCGACGTCCTCCACGAGGGGCCGACGCCCGCCGGCCTGCCTCCCGAGCGCTGGCGCAAGGTGCGGGCCCGGTATCTCGCCGAGGCCGGCTATGGCGGCTACGACGAATGCCTCGCCTCGCTGACCGAGTGGGACCACGACATCGAGGAGCACCGCACGGTCGACGAGATCGTCCTCTGGTTCGAGCACGACCTGTTCGATCAGCTGCTGCTCATCCGCACCGTGGACGGCCTCGCCTCGCGCGACCTCGGGCTGACCCGCCTCTCCCTGATCTGCATCGGCGAGCATCCGGAGGTGCAGCCGTTCCACGGTCTCGGCCAGCTCACCCCCGAGCAGATGGCGGCCCTCCTCCCGGCGCGGCAGACGGTGACCCGGGAGCAGATCGTCCTCGCCCGCCACGCCTGGCGGGCCTTCTGCGCCGCCGAGCCGATCGGCGTCGAGGTCGCCATCCGGCGCGACACCTCGGCCCTGCCGTTCCTCGCCGGCGCGCTGCACCGTCATCTGGAGGAGTTCCCGTCGCTCCACGGAGGCCTCTCGCGCTCCGAGCGGCAGGCCCTGGCCGCCCTCTCCACCACCGGCGGCGCACTCGCCTTCGAGGATCTCTTCCGCACGGCGCAGGACATGGAGGAGCGCCGCTTCCTGGGAGACGCCTCGTTCCTCCGCCTTCTCCATGAGCTGTCGGACGATCCGCGCCGCCTGGTCCGCCTGGAGCGCGAGCACGGCGGAGGTCCGCGAGCCGTCCGGTTGATCCTCACCGCCACCGGCCAGGACGTCCTCGAAGGGCGGGACGACTGGATCCGCATCCACGGCATCGAGCGCTGGCTCGGCGGCGTCCATCTCCACGGCCGCGAAGCCCAGTGGCGGTGGGATCCCGAGCGCGACCGGCTGGTGCCGGGGGCCCTGGTGGTGGAGTAGGTCCCTCACCCCCTGGCCCCCTCTCCCACCCCCTCCCTTCCTTCCGGGAGAGGGGGAAGAAGAAGAGGAATGTGCCGGGGGCGCGCGTCGTTTTCTCCGGCATGGACACCCCCCGAGCCCGTTCCTCCCGTTTCGTGTGCGTCGTGTACGTCCTCGCCCTGGGATTGGCGGCCGCTCCCGTGCTGGCCCAGGGGGCGGCTGCGGCGCGCCCGGCGTCCATCCTCGACGACTTCCAGTTCCAGGAGCAGGCCCGGAAGGGTCTCGACTACCTCTACAACATGGACTTCGCGGCGGCCGACGACACCTTCTCGATCATCGCGCTCCGCTATCCCGACCACCCGGTGAGCCCCTTCCTCCAGTCCCTGGTACCCTGGTGGACCATCCAACTGGAGCCGAGCGACACCTCCGAGGATGACGAGTTCTTCGCCTCCATGGAGAAGGTCCTCGACCTCTGCGAGAAGCGGCTCGACGCCAATCCCAAAGATCTCGACGCCCTGTTCTTCGAGGCGGGAGCCCACGCCTTTCGCGGCCGGCTGCATTCCGACCGCGGGCACTGGCTCAAGGCGGCGCGCGACGGGCAGCAGGCCCTCAAGTACCTGAAGGAGGTCGTGGCGCTCGAACCGCAGAACGACGACCTCTACTTCGGCCTCGGCACGTTCCACTACATGGCGGACGTCGTCCCGAAGAAGTACAAGTTCCTCCGCCTGTTCGCCCGCCTCTTCCCCAAGGGCGACCGCGCGCTGGGGCTCCGGGAACTCGACCGCGCCATGACCCGCGGCCGTTTCGTATCCACCGAGGTGGCCTGGACGCTCGTGCAGCTCAACTACACCTTCGAGGAGAACTACCCGCAGACCCTCGTCTACGCGAGATGGCTGCGGCAGCGCTATCCCGACAACGCGCTCTTCCACCTCTATGAAGGGAGGGCTCTCGAGCGGACGGGACGCCTGGGCGAGGCCACCCGCGCCTTCCAGGAGATCGCGGACCGTCACGAGAAGGGGCAGACCGGCTACACGGACGCGGTCGCCGAGCAGGCCCTCTACGTCCTCTCCCGCGTCGAGATGGAGAACCGCCAGTACCCGCAGGCCCTCGCCCACCTGGAGACCCTCGAAGGCCTGATGGCCCGGCGTCCCGTGAGCACCGAATACCGAGCCCTCGGCCGCCTCCGCCGCGGCATGGCTTTAGACGTCCTCGGCCGCCGCCAGGAGGCGGTCCGCTGCTACAAGGATGTGCTGGCCATGGGCCACGACCAGGCGAAGGACCGGGCGAAGGGGTACCTCAGGAAGCCGTTCCGAGATCCGGCGATGCAGGCGGCGAAGTAGAAGCTCTCCCCCACGCACTCACACCCGCCGCACCTCATCGGACGGATCCGTCCGATCGGACCGATCCGTCCGATCCAAGAGACGCCGGCGCTCGCAGGGGCGAAAGCTCCGCACGCAACTACGCGAGAACCGCACCCTTCTACGAAACGACGCAGGCCTCCCGCTCCGGAGTCTGAGCCGTCCGGCTCGGAGTCTGAGCCACTTGGCTCGAAGTCTGAATCACTTGGACTGAAGTCTAGATGACTCGGATTAAAGTCTGAGCGACTCAGACTGAAGTCTGAGTGGCTCGGACCAGAGTCCGAACGACTCGGATGGAAGTCCGAGTGGTTCGGACCGAAGTCTAGATGATTCGGACCGAAGTCTGGATGGCTCAGACCGGAGTCTGGATCGTTCAGCTCGAAGTCTGGATGACTCGGACCGAAGTCTGGATGGCTCAGCTCAAAGTCTGGATGGCTCGGACCGAAGTCTGGATCGTTCGGACCGAAGTCTGAGCCGCTCGGCTCGAAGTCCGGATCGTCCAGCTCGAAGGCTGAGTCGTTTAGATTGGAGGCTGGGTTGTCCGGCCAAAGGGCCGGATCCTCTCAACCGGCGTCGAAGAGGCGCGCCAAGACGCCTTCGACGATGCGGTCGCAGCGGGGACCGTCGAAGAGATAGAGCCGGCGGACCTCGCGGCCGATCCGCTCGTCGAGCTTCTGCCGCAGGCTCCGCTTGGCCCGGTGCAGGCGCACCCTCACGTTCTCCACCGTGAGACCGAGCGCGTCGGCGGTCTGCTCGGTCGAGAGGCCTTCGACCTCGCGCAGGCAGAAGACGGCCCGCAGCGGATCGGGAAGGAGGTCCACGGCCTCGCGGAGGACGGCGTACAGCTCGCGGTTCTCCATCTCCCGGTCGGGTCCGGCCGCCTCCGTGGGAGGGTCGGGCGGCTCGCCGTCGTCGCCGATCTGGACCAGCCGCCGCCGCTTGCGGGCGCGGGCCAGCGCCTCGTGGCAGGCGATGCGGGTGAGCCAGGTGGAGAACCGGGCTTCGCCGCGGAAGGAGGCGAGCTCGCGGAAGGCCCGCACGTAGGCCTCCTGCATGACGTCCTCCGCCTCCGCGTCGTCCGCGAGGATGCCGCGGGCGATACGGAAGAGCCTCTGGTTGTAACGCCGCATCAGGATCTCGAAGAGCAGGGTGTCTCCCGCCAGCACGCGCGCCACGACCTCCTCGTCGGAGAAGACCGTGGGCGCGGCGGCGGTTTGGAGGGCTGGCTGGCTCATCGTCCCGGCTCCATGCCCTGAGTCTACGCCCGGCTCTCCCGCAGGCCGGAGGCGGGCACCGCCGCGGACGCGTCCTGCCGCAGCTCGGCGAGC
>DASPXX010000201.1:0-12781 GCA_035637095.1 Thermoanaerobaculia bacterium | reverse complement strand
CTCTCCCGAGCCGCTCGCCGGAAGCGCGGGCCGCGGGGAGCTCGCCGTGTGCCTCGCGGCCTCCGCCGCGGCGGCGCTCCAGGCGCTGAGCAGCGAGCGGACGCTCTCCTTCGAGACCCTGGCGCAGGGAGCCTGGGCGCTCGTGCTCAGCCGGCGCACCGGCCGGGAGGACGTGCTCTTCGGCATCACGGCGCCGGCACGGCCTGCCGCTCTCCCCGGCGTGGAAGCGATGGTCGGACGGTTCGCCAATACTCTGCCGCTCCGCGTCACGGTGGCGCCGCGGTCACCGCTCCTCCCCTGGCTGCGCGCCCTGGAGGTCCGCCGGAGCGCCCTCCGGCCGTACGAGCACGTCCCGCTCTCCCGCATCGAGGAGTGGAGCGGGCTCCCGGGCGGCACCCCGCTGCTCTACAGCCGGCTGGTCGTCGAGAGCTTCCCGGTGTCGATCGGAGGGGGCATCCAGTGGATCGAGGCGTCCAGCGAGCCGCTCGCGGTGTTCGTGCGGCCCGGGGCCGAGGTGGCCCTGAAGATGGTCTATGCGCGGGCCCGTTTCGAGGAGGCGGAGATCCTCGCCCTGTTGGAGGAGCTGCGCTCCGTCCTGGAGAGCTTCGCCGCCGATCCCAGGAAGCGCCTGTCCGAGATCGCGGCCGGACCCGGCGAGCTCCCCGCCGGTGAAACCGACCTCCACCGGCTCGACAAGATCGTCCAGCGGGTCTACCGCCGCGAGATCGAGACTCTCGGCGGGAAGGCGCTCCCCGCGGGCAGGAAGGCCCCTGGCAAGCACGACATCGTGCCGGTGCCGCGCGACCAGCCGCTGCCCGCGACGTTTTACCAGGAATGGGCGCTGCAGCTCGATCGGGCCGAGAAAAACAGTATTCCGCGGGCCCTCCGGGGCACGGGACGGCTCGATCTCATCGCGTTGCGCCGCAGCCTCGCCGAGCTCGTGCGCCGCCACGAGTCGCTGCGCACGAGCTTCCGCTGGGAGGGCGGCGAGGCCTATCTGGTGATCGCTCCGCCGGGCGAGGTGCCGTTGCCGGTCGTCGATCTGGCGGCGCTCCCCGCGGCGCGGAGGACGGAGATCCTGGACCGGCTGGTCGCCGAGCATGCGGACCATGAGTTCGACATGGCCCGGGGGCCGCTCTTCATCGCCCAGCTCGTGCGCGTCGGCGAGCGGGATCATGCGCTCCTCCTGAACACCCATCACATCATCTCGGACGGCTGGTCGCTCCAGGTGCTCCAGCGCGAGCTGATCACCCTCTACACGGCGTTCGTGGAGGGCCGGCCCTCTCCGCTCCCGCCGCTGCCGATCCAGCTCGCGGATTTCGCCCACTGGCAGCGCCGGGTCTTCGCCGGCGAGGCTCTCGAAGCTCAGATCGCCTGGTGGCGGAAGACCCTGGCGAACCTGCCGCCGCCGCCCGCGTTGCCGATCGATCGGCCGCGGCCCGAGGTCCTGGGCCTGCGCGCGATCGAGCTCACCGGCGGGATCGCGCCCGGGCCGACGCGGACCCTCCGGACGCTCGTCCAGACGACGCGGAGCTCGCTGCCGATGGTCCTCCTCGCTGCGATCGACGCTCTCCTCCATGCCTACAGCGGGGAGGAGGACCTCATCCTCTCTCTGATCTTCGCGGCGCGCAACCGGCTGGAGCTCTCCGGGCAGATCGGTCTCTACATGAACACCGTGCCGCTGCGGGTCGACCTCTCCGGCAACCCATCGTTCCGCCAGCTCGTGGAGCGGGTGCGCGATGCCACGGTCGAGGCCTACTCCCACCAGGACATCCCGTTCCCCCGGCTGCTCACGGAGCTGTTCCCGGGCCGCAAGCTCACCCGCACCATGCTCTCCGGGGTCTGCTTCAATATGCTGAGCTTCGCCGGGGCCGGGGAGGCGCCGGCGGCCGGCGCGGCTCTCCCGGGCGACCTCACCCTGCAACCGATCGTCGCCGACGTGGGGGGGGCGAAGCACGACCTGGTCGTCGCCTGCTCCGAGACCAGGGACTCCATCAACTTCGAGCTGGCGGCCGCGGCCGATCTCTTTACGCCCGAGCGCGTGCGCAGGATCGCGAGCGACTTCAAAGCCCTGCTCGCCCAGGTCACCGCCGACCCCGACATCCCTCTCGACCGGTTGCGAAAGCTGCTCACTCCAGCCTGAGGAGGATCTTCCCGAAGCTCGCGTTCGATTCCATGCGCTCGTGCGCGGCGGCCACCCGCTCGAACGGAAAGACCGCATCGATGACCGGCCGCAGCCGTCCGGCCACCAGGAGCGGCAGCCAGCGCTCCTGGAACTTGCGGGTGATCGCCCGCTTCTCGGCGAGCGACCGCGGGCGCATGGCCGAGCCTTTGATCTGCAGCCGGCGCAGCACCACGGGCAGGAGATCGATCTCCCCCTGCCAGCCGCTCAGGAGACCGGCGACGACGAGCCGCCCCCCGTCCGCGAGAACGGCGAGGTTGCGCGCCAGGTACTCGATCCCGATGAAGTCCTCGACCACGTCGACGCCGGCGCCGCCGGTATGGCGCCGTATCTCGGCCACGAAGCCCTGGGTCTTGCGGTTGATCCCGATGACCTCGGCCGGGGCGCCGAGCTCGCGGCAGCGGGCGAGCTTCTCGTCCGAGCCGGCGGTGCAGAAGATCCGGCGGACCCCCACCTCGCGGGCGAGCTGGATGCAGGCCGTGCCCACGCCGCTCGCCGCGGCATGGATCAGGACCGACTGTCCGGCGGAGAGCTCCCCCAGCTCGAACAACGTCGTGTCGGCGGTATAGAAGACCTCCGGGACCGCCGCGGCCTCGGCCCACGACCAGCCGGCGGGGACGGGCACCGCCATGCCGGCGTCGAGCAGGCAGTGCTCGGCGTAGCCGCCGCTCCCGACGATTCCGAAGACCCCCTGCCCGCGCGCGAACCCCTCGACGCCGTCTCCCCAGCCCTCGACCTCGCCGGCGATCTCGACGCCGAGAATGGCGGACTCACCCTCTGGCGGCGCGTACTCGCCGGCACGCTGCAGCAGGTCGGCCCGATTGAGCGCCGAGGCCCGCACCCGCACCAGGAGCTGGCCCGGCCCCGGCACGGGCTGCGGCACCTCGGCGATCTGCAAGACCTCGGGGCCGCCGAAGCCGGCGCACACCACCGCCCGCATTTTAGTAATTGGCATCGTCCTCCAACCCATGCTCTCGTGTGGGGAGGAGGAAGGAGCGCCGGAAGGTCATGAAGACGGTGCCGTCCGCCTTGATTCCCCGGGTGTCGCAGGTCACCACCCCCTGGTGCGGGCGCGACTTCGAGAGCCGCTTCTCCACGAACTCGCTCTCGGCGTAGATGGTGTCGCCGGCGAAGACCGGGGCGAGGAGACGGATGTTGTCCCAGCCCAGGTTGGCGAGCGTCTTCGCGCTGGTGCTGTGGACGCTCATCCCCGCGACGATCGACAGCGTGACCAGCGAGGAGACCAGCGGCCGCTTCCACTCGGTCTTCTCGCAATAGGCCGCATCGATGTGCAGCGGATTGAGGTTCAGGGAGAGGAGCGATTGCCAGAGGTTGTCGGCCTCGGTGATGGTGCGGCCCGGCCGGTGCTCGATGACGGCGCCGATCTGGACATCCTCGTAGAACAGGCCGCGGGCCTCCCGGAAGCGGTTCTCCCCGACTTTTTTATAGGCAGGAATGTGATCCATACGTGTCCTTCAGCTAGACCCGGACCGTCTTTTCCACCGCCTCGATCCGCTCCGCCAGGGCGAGCATCCGGCGGGCGGCGATCACCGCCGGAGGGCCGATCATCTCGCCATCCAGCACGACGATCTGGCCGCCGCGCTCCTCGATCGATGCGAGGATGCGGCGGGCGCGCCGCACCGCCTCCGGCGCCGGGGTGAACCCTTCGTTGATGAGCGCTACCTGCCGGGGATGGACCGCGGCCTTGCCCGCGAAGCCGAGCCTCTGCGACCTGAGGATCTCGCTGCGCAACGCCTCCGCGTTCCTGATCTCGAAACACGGAGAATCCATGGCCGGGATGCCGGCCCGCGCGGCGGCCACCAGGATGCGGGAGCGCGCATAGAGCAGGTGCTCCCACTCCATCGTCGTCCCCAGGTCGGCCGAAAAGTCGGCGCCGCCGAAGACCAGCGCCCGCACCCGCGGTGTGGCGGCGGCGATCTCGTCCACGGCCGCGAGCCCCGCGGCGGTCTCGATCACCACCAGAAAGATCGTGGAGGGGAGCCGCTCCTGCAACAGCTCCTCCAGGATGAGCAGATCCTGGGCCGAGTCGACCTTCGGCACGAGGAGCGCGGGCGGACGCGCGCCGCTCTCGACGAGCGCCAGGATGTCGCGCAGACCGTCGGCGCTCCTCAGATTGTTGATGCGCAGCGTGCGCAGCCAACCATCGGCGCCACCCGCGCCGCGCGCCTCCATGAAGAAGGGAAGCGCCAGGCGCCGCGCCTCCTCCCGCGCGGGGGCCGGCACGGAGTCCTCGAGATCGACCGTCCCGATGTCGGCGCCGACCTCCCCCGCCCTCCCGTACCGCTCGACGTACAGGGCGCACGTCATCAGCATGCTCCGGCAGAGGAGCGGCTCGGGCGGTGGGGTAAAACCTCTCATACGACAGCCGCTGCCCGGTATTGCTCGACCAGCTCCTCCACGGTAGCGCAGAACCGCACCACGTCTTCGGGATTGTTGTCGGCCCGGAGCATCACACGCAGCCCCGCCCTGCCCCGCTCCACGATGGGGAAAAACACCGAGGAGGTGTAGAAGCCGCGGCGGAAAATCTCGCTCGAGATCTCCGAGGTCTGGACGTCGTCTCCGATCACGACAAACCGGATCGAGGAGCGGTTGTCACCTCCCGCCTGCGTGGGGGTCCGGCCGTCGAACAAGGCGAGGTTCTGCCGCAATTTGTCTTGCCGCTCCTTCAACAGGGGCGACTTGTGGAGCCCGATCGACGCCAAGGCCGCGCCGAGCCCGGCACTGTTGGGCACCTGCGACCAGGCGAGCGGCCCCCCGAAGCGGACGGTGAGGTCATGGTGCTTCGCCGCGCCCAGCATGATCATGCCGCCGCTCGCCCCGAACGCCTTGCCGAGGGAGGACACGATGACCGTCAGCGGGTTGAGCTCCGCCCCCATCTGCGAGCGCACACACCCCTCGCCGCGCTCGCCACAGACCGACAGCGAATGGGAGTCGTCGAAGAACAGGAACAGCCCGTAACGGTCCTGCAGCTCGAGAAGCCCCTCTACCGGGGCCGCCCCTCCCAGAGAGTAGGCGCCGTCGGCGACGTAGGCCACCCGCGGATGCTTCTTGCAGACGTCCTCGACGAAGTTGAGGTCGTTGTGCGGCGAGGTCAGGACCGTCGTCTCGTCGGCGCAGATCGGCTTGATCAGGCTCATCGAAAAGTGGCAGGACTTGTCGAAGACCATGACCGGCGGCGTGCCGTCCGAGAGATGACCCGACGCGATGAGAGGCAGCACGCCGGCGGTCGCCGAGCTGGCGGTGACCGTGGCGATGCAGTGCGCCCGGAAGAGCTCCGACAGCCCCACCTCGACCTCCTCCATGATCGGGAGACGCATGCGGACGCGCGACATCGGGATCCACAGCACCTGCGCCTCGCGCACTGCCTTGACGGCCCCTTCCAGGATGGCCGGATGGTTGTTCAGTCCCAGGTAGCCGCAGGACGAAAGATTAACGAATTCGAAATCCGTGTCCTCGTCCCGAAGGCGGTCGTTGCCCACCATCCGGACCCGCAGATCGATCAGGTGACGCGCTTGCGCCTCGTCCCAGGACGGATTCCCCAGGGCAATGGCCTTGCTGTTATTGCGGAAGCGATGAATCGCGTTTTCCATGAAATCCTCCTTGGCGGGGCGTCATTCAAAGCACATCCATCCTTATAGTGCCGCGAGGAGGGCAGGGCGGGAATGGTACCGCCCGACGAGCAAATGGCAGGGTGGTGGAGGCTCACTTCCCCCGCTCGAGGTCGAGCAGAGTGGCATTTCTGGCGCCCGGATACGGCGCGCCGCCTTTCATCGCCTGCCAGAGCACGTGATTGAACAGGTCGTCCTGCCCGCTGTCGGCCTCGTCGAGGTCGAGCTTTGCCGAGGCCATCGCCCCCGCACCGGCCGGCGGATTGACCTCGGTCCACGGCACGGACGGCTGCAACGCCTTGTAAGGACGGAGGTCCGGCTCGCTCGCGAACAGGTTGGCGAGCGGCCGTCCGAAATGGTCGAAATGAGAGAGCGAGTGCAGTCCCAGGATCGCCTCGATGGTGGCCAGCACGTCGGTCGTGTTCACGAAGCGGTGAACGGTGCCCGGCCGGTTGTAGGGTGAGATCACCAGCATCACGGACCGGTGCGAATCGACATGATCAGGACCGGCCTGGGAGTCGTCCTCCAGGACGAAGACGACCGTCTCCTTCCAGAACCGGCTGTTCGACAGAGCCTCGATGACGCGGCCGAGAGCACGGTCGTTGTCGGACATGTAGGCGCGCGGAGTGGGCGCGCCCGGCCGCGCTCCCGCCGTGTGGTCGTTGGGCAGCCAGAGGAGCTGCAGGACCGGCATGTCGCCGCTGCGCTCCCACTCGCGGTGCCGTTCGAGCCAGACGTCAGCCCGCCGCTGATCGGAGACGTCGAGGTCCCAGCCCGGATAGTCCGGATCGGTGTAGGCCGCGAGACCGGTCCGGACCGTGCGGTAGCGGACGGCGCCATCCGGGCCCTTCTCCGGCTCGGTGGCCTCGCCGAAGTTGCGGAAGGAGATCCCCTTCTCACGCGCCAGTTGCCAGAGGAAGCCGCCCGCCGGCTCCTCGGCCTCGTGGTTCTCCTTCTCCGCCGGATCCTCGCGCTTGCCCGCATAGTTCGCGGGAACGGTCTTCTCCCCATAGTCGGTGACATAGGCGGCGGTGGACCAGATGTGGCCCTGGGAGCTCACCTCGGCGTTGACGAAGAAGCGGTCGAAGAGGCCGAAGCGTTCGGCGAGGGCGCGGTGGTTCGGGGCGACCTCGCGCTGGAAGAAGAGGAGGGAGGGGTCGCCGTCGCCTCCCGGCTGGTCGCCGAAGACCTGGTCGTAGGTGCGGTTCTCCTTGAGGATGTAGATGACGCGCCGGAAGGGCGGATAGCGGCGGCTGCCGGCCAGGCGGTCCCAGCCGTTGGCGCCCTCGACGCGGCGGGTGAGATCCGCGAGCTCGGCGGCGCTCCATCCGGTCGCGAGGGTGGTGACCGTGCCGTTGAGCTGTCCCAGCGTGTACTGGAGGGGATCGAGCGGAGAGCCGGGCTGCGCTCCCTTCGGATTGGGCCGCGTGCCGCGCCCCTTGCCGTCGACGACGTAGAGGGTCTCGCCGTCGCGGGCCAGACCGGCCGGATACCACCGGCTGGGGACCCGGCCGGCCAGCCGGTCCTTGCCGCGGGCCGCGGCCACCCCGGAGGTCTGGGCTGACAGGTCGAACACGGCCACGGCGTTGTTGTCCCCCTCGGCCGCGAAGAGGCGCGTGCCGTCGGCCGAGAGGGCGAGGGCGTTGGGCGTGCTCCCCTCGCCCGGTCCAGAGGGCGGCGGATCCTTCAGGGTTGCGATGACGCGGCGCGCCGTCGTATCCACCACCGCGATACGGTCCGTGCTCGCCGAAGCCACGAAGAGGCGCCGGCCGCCGGCGCCGAGGAACAGGGCCGAGGGGTGGCGGCCGGTCGCAACGCTGCCGGCTGGGATCAGACCTCCCGAGCTGCCTGGAGCAAAAGCGGCGACCGAATCCCCTCCCCAGGAGGAGACCCAGACGGTGCCGTCCGGCACGACCGCCACGCCATACGGCAGGGTGCCGGCCGGCAGGCGCTGGAGCACGTGGCCGCTCGCCGCGTCGATCACGGCCAGGGTGCCGGACAGGTTCTCGGCCACATAGAGACGCGCGCCGTCGGGCGACAGGGCGAGCCCGGCTGGAAAACGGCGGCCGCGGGCCTCGGGTTTTTTCGGCTCCAGCTCGATGCGGTCGCGCAGGGTCGCCGCGCCGTCGCGCCAGTCATAGCGGAAGACCGAGTCGTCGTCGCCTCCCGAGGCGTAGAGGGTCCCTCCGTCGGGCGAGAAGGCGAGGCCGAGGAAGGCCCCCGGCTGCGGCAGGGTCTGGAGCACGCGGCCGGCCGCCGCATCGGCCACCTGGAGGCCCTGCTCGCGATAACCGGAGAGGAGGAGGACCAGGCGTTCCGGTTTCCCCGGAGCGAGGGCCACGGCGAGCGGCATGTTGCCCACGTCGAACGCGGGTCCGGCCGGATCGAGGCGGACGCCGGTCGGCAGGGGCAGGGATTCGGCTGCGCGCTCCGCCGGCGCGGGCTTGGCGGGTTCGGCAGCCTCGGGGCGGCAGGCTGCGAGGCTCAGAGAAAGGACCGAAAGGACCAAGAGGACGACAAGGACGGACAGGCGCGGACCGCGGCGTGGGATCATGAAGTCTCCTCCGGTCATTGCGGGGGTGGAACGTCCTCGGGCTTCTCGGCGGGCTTCCCCTTGCGCAGGGCTTCCATCCGCCGGATCTCGCTGTCGAGCTGGTCCCGCAGGTTCTTCTGGAGGACCGTCGACTCCAGGGACTGGGCGAAATCCCAGCCCGTGTCGTCGGGGCGCGGGATCTCGCCGGCGGAGACGATGCCGGCCCGTCCGGCGAGGAAGTCGGCCCGCACTCCGGTGGGTTTCCCGTCCTTGACGAACGCTACGGTTTCGAGAGTCTTCTTGCCGCGCCGGAACTGCAGGACGTAGCGGCCCGCCGGGACCTCCGTGAGGCGCAGGTCGTCCTGATCGATCTCCAGGTCCGTCCCGGCCACCCGCACGGTGCACTCCTGGGGGATGCACTGGAGGTAGAGCCTGCCCGCGGGTTTCTCCTGCTTGTCGCGGGCGTCGAGACGGCTGGGGACGGCGTCGTCGAGCACGACCTCGTGGCGCTGGACCTCACCGCCGGGAAGCACCACCTCGACCACGTGCTCTCCCGGAGGGAGGTCGGACAGGTAGCGCCCCTCTTCGGCCTCGCGGCAGACTCCCGCGTCGGCGCCGTCGAGGCGGATGCCCGCGCCCTCGGGGCATTGGATCTGGAGGTCGGTGGCCGAAGCGGCGGCGGCCACGCAGGCGAGCGCGGCGGCCAGGCGGCAGATGCGGGTGGTGTTCATCGAGCGGATCTCCGGGGGGATCATACCGCTACCTTTGATGCGCAGCTCGGGCTCCGCATAGAGGTCTTCCACAGTCAGCGTGTTATGGAGTCCGCCTGGATTCCAGATCATCCTAGAAGAGCGACAGATCACAGCAAGAGCGGAGGAGGAGCCGCAGGGTGCTTGAGTGGGGTCGAGGCACCTGGCTCCCAGACGCGAAGCCGTTGCCAGAGATGAAGAAGGCTGAAGAGGGCGGAGCCTATGTCGAGATCAGGATCAGCCTCACCAAGCTGGTCGACCCGGAGCTCGGCCTCGTGGCAAAGATCCGCAATCCGGCCGATGACATCCATCCGTTCCCGCGAGAGACAGGCGGCGGGAAAGGCATCGCGAATATAGGAGAAGATCGCGGCAAAGAGAGGAAGACAAGAAGGAGTGGCCTCCGGAGCAGCGATGGAGCCCGTGTAGCCCCACCATACGCCGCCAATGGAAGAAACCACCTGGCCCAACTCCCCCGCCGAATGACAAGCGTAGGCGAAAACCTCGCGCCCCTTCAACAGAGCATGGTCATCCCGTCCGAGCCCGTACTCTCCGTCTTGGGCCAGCAACCGGTCCTGACGCCCGTGCGTCATGGCGAAGAGGGGCTCCTCCCAGGCTGTCAGGGCTGCGATGAGTTGGGCCCTGGTGGCCGCCTCCACGAGAAGGGCATGCGCTCCCTCGGACAGGAGGCTCAGCGCAACGGAAAAGTTCGCCTCCGTCGCGGCGTCATAACGTGGTACGAAGAAGATCAATGGGGGACTGGGCGGTGGGCCGTACGTCGCAGAAAGTCGCGGGAAATCCGCAGCAGGTCGGACGAGTACTGCCGCCCCACCTCATCCCCTTCTTCGATGTGGCGGGCGAGCTCGTTCGCTGTATAGACATCTCCATCCACCGAGCGCCAGACGACCGTATCCCCGGGGCTGACCTCGCGGATCAGGCCCGCCAGCGTATCCCGGCCGAGGCTCCGCCCTCCCCCTTCCAGAAGCCAGGCGGTCGGGACGTCCAGAAGCTTTCCCATTCCTTCCAAAAAAACGCGGAGCGACGGTGAGCGGGCCGCCGCGCGGCCCACGTCGATCTGCCGCAGAAACCCCCATCGCGATGAGGGTCCAAAGACATACATGGCCAATTCCTTCGGGCTGGGAATCTCCTCTGGCAGAGGAAGACGGCGGACGAGACGCTGGACCTCCTCGTCACGCTGCGCGTGCTCGCGAGCCGTCTCATCATCCGCGAAGAGCCACGCCTCGATCTCGGGGACCGCGCAGAAGACCTCGACAGGGGGATTGCCGAGCTGCTCCCGTGCCCGGGTCCGGGCATCCGGGACCGTGCTCTCGTCCAGATCGACCAACACCGCCCCCCGCCAGGAGGCATCCATCTCGTGCGCCAATCGGGCAGCCCCGTATTTCCCCGCGGCGACCAGGATGCGAACGCGATGTGCCGGATAGCCGGCCGCCTCCAGCAGCGGGCGGACGATCTCCTCCCCGATCCGCCCCTCGACCACCAGATCCACGATGGCTTCGGGATTGGGGAAAGGCGCGGAATCGCTCGCGGAAGTCATGGAAAGAGACTATCACGGCTCCGGCGAGCCCCCAGGAACAAGACCCCTCCCGCCCGCGTTTGATAGACAGGCCCTGTTCTTCGGGACAACCCCCGCAGAGATATACTGGCCTCTTCCGGCGGCTCGCAACGGACCGCCGGGCTCGCATCCGTTGAGGGGAGATCTCTCGAATGTCCATCTCCGAGCAGGAGACGCTCTCTACGCAGCCGCAGCCAGATTCGGCGCCGTCGAACTACCATCGCGTGATCATCCTCGGCTCGGGCCCGGCGGGCCTGACGGCCGCGCTCTATGCCGCCCGCGCCGATCTCGCTCCCCTGGTCCTCGAAGGCAACCAGCCCGGCGGCCAGCTCACCATCACGACCGACGTCGAGAACTTCCCCGGCTTCCCGGAGGGGATCCTCGGTCCCGAGCTGATGGACCGCTTGCGCGAGCAGGTCAAGCGCTTCGGCGCCAAGGTCAAGTTCGAGGCCGCCACCCAAGTCGACCTCGCGCACCGGCCCTTCACCATCCGCACCGACGAGGACACCTACCGCTGCGACGCCCTGATCATCGCCACCGGCGCCACCGCCAAGCTCGGCGGCATCCCCGGCGAGCAGGAGCTTCTGGGCTACGGCGTCTCGGCCTGCGCCACCTGCGACGGCTTCTTCTTCCGCGACAAGGAGATCGTGGTCATCGGCGGCGGCGACTCGGCGATGGAAGAGGCCATGTACCTGACCAAGTTCGCCAGCAAGGTCACGGTCATCCACCGCCGCCACGAGCTGCGCGCCTCCCGGATCATGCAGGACCGTGCCTTCGCCAACGCCAGGATCGCCTGGATCTGGGACACGGTGATCGGCGAGATCGTCGGCACCCGCGAGGGCAGCGTCACCGCCGTCAAGCTGCACAACAAGCGCACCAGCCTCGACTCCGAGTACCCCACCCAGGGGGTCTTCTTCGCCATCGGCCACGAGCCGAACACCGCCCTGTTCAAAGACCAGGTCGAGATGAACGACGTCGGATACATCCGCGTCCACGATCCCAGCACGAAGACGAACGTTCCGGGAGTCTTCGCCTGCGGGGACGCCGCGGACCCCATTTACCGGCAGGCGGTCACCGCCGCCGGCACCGGCTGCCGTGCGGCCATCGACGCCGAACGGTGGCTCCAGGAGCTTCACGACTGATGTCCAAGTCCCAGCAGATCAAGACGCTCGGCGCGCTCCGGGCGAGCGGCTACCGGCCGCGCTCGGTCAAGATCGAGATCCGCGACAACCTCCGCCAGCGCCTGAAGAGCGGCGGCCCGCTCTTCCCGGGCGTCCTGGGCTACGACCGCACGGTCATCCCGGCTGTCGTCAACGCCCTCCTCGCCGGCCACGATTTCATCCTGCTCGGCCTGCGCGGCCAAGCCAAGACGCGCATCCTGCGCGCCCTGACGACGCTCCTCGATCCGGAGGTCCCGGTGCTCGCCGGCTCGGAGCTCAACGACGATCCGCTGGCGCCCATCTCGGTGCCCGGCCAGCGCCTGGTCGCCGAGGCCGGCGACGACGCCCCGGTCGAGTGGCTGACCGCCGAGCAGCGCTACAACGAGAAGCTCGCGACGCCCGACGTGTCGATCGCCGACCTCCTGGGCGACATCGACCCGATCAAGGCGGCGACGCGCAAGCTCACCTTCGCCGACCCGGAGGTCATCCACTTCGGCATCATCCCGCGGACGAACCGGGGGATCTTCGCGATCAACGAGCTCCCCGACCTCGCGCCGCGCATCCAGGTGGGCCTGTTCAACATCCTGGAGGAGCGCGACCTGCAGATCCGCGGCTTCCCCGTGCGCATCCCGCTCGACATCCTGATGTGCTTCTCCGCCAACCCGGAGGACTACACGAACCGCGGCAGCATCATCACGCCGCTCAAGGACCGCATCTCGTCGCAGATCCTCACCCACTATCCGCCGGAGGTGCAGATCGCGGCCGACATCACCCGCCAGGAGGCGTGGACGGAGCGCGACACGCCCAACGTGGTGATCCCCGATGACATCCGCCTGCTGATCGAGGAGATCAGCTTCGCGGCCCGCGAGAGCGACCTGGTGGACCAGTCGTCGGGAGTCAGCGCCCGCGTGGCGATCAGCGCCATGGAGCTGCTGGTCTCGAACCTGGAGCGGCGGTC
>DASPXX010000200.1:0-9256 GCA_035637095.1 Thermoanaerobaculia bacterium | reverse complement strand
GAGAACGGGAAGACACCGCCGTTGGCCTGCGCCGTGGCGTAGTCGTTGACGTCGGCGAAGGAGAGGAGCTCGCCGGTGGCCGCGTCGACGCGCGCCTGCCAGGTCCCCATCACGCCGTCGCGATGGAAGATGATCTGCCACACCTTGGCGAGGCCGCGGCCCTTGCCGAGCTCGAAGCCGTCGGCGAACCGCGGGTCGCTGACGTTGGCCGGGAGGAGGTGCAGGCTCCCGGCGTCGAGGATCTGATCGTCGGCGTTCAGGCCGCCGACGTAGCCCGCGACGACCGACAGCGCCTGCTCCTTGCTCAGCACCGTGGGCGGCACGGCCGCACCGGGAGACGGAAGGTTCTCGGTGCCGAACTGGACGAGGTTGCCGTTGTTGACGCGGAAGACGACCCGGGCTCCCTCCACGACGAGGCCCTCGCGCACCACGTTGAAGTCGACGAACCAGACGTGCGAAGCGGGCTGCCCCGAGCGTCCGCGGCTGACGGCCAGGTCTCCGGGGTTGATCCCCAGAATACCCGCGACCTGTGGCATGAAGTTGCGCGCGATCTGCTCCATGAGCGGCAGATCGACGTTCCTGCCTTGGCCGGCGCCGATGTCCGCGCCGGTCAGGTTGTTGCCCCGGCCCGGAATCCAGCCGATGCCTCCGCCCTCGGCGACGGCGATCATCGCCGTCCGCTTGTCGATCGCGGCGCGCCACTCCACGCTCCTGCCCAGCCGGAAGGCCGCCCATCCATCCTGGGTCGCGGACGACACCGAGCTCTGAAAATCGTCCAGGCTCTCGATCGGCTCCGAAACCGACAGCCGTTCGCTCTGGAGCTCCAGGGAGGACAGCACGTCGTGGCCGTCTTTGGCCACCTGGGCTCGGGCCGCGCCGGCGCCGAGCAGCGTCACCAGGCAGGCGGCCAGCAGGCCTGAGAACGGAAGCACGAAACCCCTTCTCGTCATGATCATATCGACCTCCTTCGAGGAAACCGGACGGATCCCATCCCCGGGCCGGACAGCCCGGACCCGGGTGGGGTGGCAGTGGGATGGTTCATCTCCGCCCGGAAGAGAGCAAGGCGGGTCTCTTTTGAGAGCAAAGCCCTCCTCTTTAGATGGTGCCGCGCGAGGCCGTAACCGAGTCGCGAAAGATTGCCCGTGTCGCAGCCGTTGCTGGTGAAGGTGCCGCCGGTGGTGCAGGCGAACGAGCTGGTCGCGGTGTTGCGCGACAGAGAGCGGGTTTTAAACGCTCCGGACCCCCACCACAACACTCCCCAGAGAGCGCACGTGCCGCCGCAGCTCGGCCTCCACCGCCTCGACGATCTCCTGAGAGCTGCGGACCGAGAGGCCCGGATCGACCGTGATCTCCAAGTCGGTGAAGACCTTGTGGCCCACCCAGCGCGCGCGCACCTGGCGCACCCCCTTGACCCCTGTCACGTGCATGGCCGCATGCTCGATCTCGCCGACGATCGCCGGCTCGATGCCATCGATCAGGCGGTTCCAGACCGCCCGCGCCGCATCCCGGACGATGAAGAGGATGGCGATCGTGATGGCGATGGCGACCAGCGGGTCGAGGATCGGCCAGCCGATCCAGACGCCGAGGACGCCGAGGAGCACCGCCAGGCTGGTGAAGCCGTCCACCCTGGAGTGCAGCCCATCGGCCACCAGCGCCGCCGAGCCGATCTCGCGCCCGACCCGGATGCGGAGCACCGCCACGGCCTCATTGCCGAGGAAACCGATCACTGCCGCCGCCGCGACCCACCCGAGATGCGTCATTGGGTAGGGGTGGAGGATCTTCATCACCGCTTCGTAGGCGGCCACACAGGCGGAAGAGAAGATGATCAGGACGATGAAGACCCCCGCCACGTCTTCCACCTTGCCATAGCCATAGGTGAACCGGCGGCTGGCTCCCCGCCGCGCCAGGGCGAACGCGATCCACAGCGGGACGCTCGTCCCTGCGTCGGCGAAGTTGTGGATCGTGTCGGCAAGGAGCGCGACGGAGCCGGAGAACCAGACGATGACCACCTGGAGCAGGGCGGTGAGCCCGAGGCCGGCCAGGGAGACCTTGAGCGCCCAGATTCCGCGCTCGTTCGACTCCAGCGACTCATCGACCTTGTCGCCGATGTCGTGAGAGTGGGCGAACGTGCCGCGGAGCCAGCCGAGAACGCCGGCTCCGTGGGCGTGAGAGTGCCCGCCGGGGCCATGAGCGTGAGGAGGCTCGCCGTGCGGATGGAGATGGTCGTGGTCGTGTGGAGAGTGGCTCATCCTATGCCCCCCCGTGCGGCTTCATTGTAGGTCCTGCCGGTTGAGGTTCCAAGTCGGCTCCGTGTGGTCGCGGCTAGCCTCCGGCGCGGGCGGAGCTGCGCGCCCGGACCCATGTGACCACCCCGCTCAGGAGCAGTAGCAGCCCGAAAATGCAGATGATCGTCGGCCCTGTAGGCAGGTCCAGGCTCTCCCACTGGGTGGATAGGAGCAAGCCGCTGATTCCGGCCGTGAACGCGACCACCCAGCCGATGGCCAGACGCGCGGCGGTCCGCGAGGACAACAACGCTGCGCACACCGCCGGCACGATGAGATACGAGAACACGAGGTAGACCCCGGCGATGCGCACGAAGCTGGTGACCACCAGGCCGAAGGTCGCATAGAAGGCGAAGTCCCAGAGCCGTACGCGAATCCCCTGGCGCACCGCCTCCTCCGGCTCGAAGGAGATCATGTGGAAGCGCCGGCGAAGCACAAAGTGAAGAGCGCCGACGAGCACGTAGAGCGCCAGCGTCCGCAGCACTTCCAAACGGGAGACGAGCAGGATGTTGCCCACCAGCAGGTTCTTGATCTCCTCGTCGCCCGCTGCGGTCCGGCTCAGGACCAGGGTGGCGGCTGCAGCCGCGACGATGTAGATGATGCCGATGATCGCCTCGTGGGGGACGCGAGGGTGGCGGAAGCGGGTCAGCGAGAAGAGCGCGGCGCCGCCCATCGTGAAGAGGACGGCGAGCGCGTAAGGCAAGGTGCCGTGCCCGGGGTCGGCCCCGAGCAGCGCCGCGACTGCGATGCCCAGGGCGGCGATCTGCGCCAGCGCCAGGTCCACGAAGATGATGCCGCGCCCCACCACGTGCAGGCCGAAGTAGACGAGAGCCGTCGGCAGCAGGATCAGCCCGACGAGCGGCCACAACCAAAGTGTCAGCAGGTTCATCGTGTCCCCCTCCTCAGGTCTTCGCCAGCGCCTGAGCGACGCGCTGGACAACGACATCGATCAATTGCAGGTATGTCGATGTGCCGGGCAAGCCGCCCGGGAACTGGCAGACGTCCACCACCACCGCGTCGTTGCGGGAGGCGACGGCCTCGGCGGTCTTGCGGGGCTGATAGGGCTCGACCAGGAGCACGCGGATCTTCTCGTCTTGCATCTTCTGGATCACTTTGGCCAGGTGCGGCGGCGAAGGCGGGATCCCGGGCTTGGGCTCCAGGAAGGTGTCCGCCCGCAGACCGAAACGGCGCCCGAAGTAGCGCCAGGTCGGGTGATAGGTCACGATCTGGCGACCGCGAAATGGGGCGAGCTGGGCAGTCCACTCTTTCATCTTGCCGTCGAGCTCGGCCGAAAAACGTGCGAGATTGGCGTTGTACGTCGGGCCGCCGCCCGGGTCGAGCTGGCCGAGCACCCGTGCAATGTGCTGCGCGACCACTTTCGAGTTGAGGGGATCGAGCATGAAGTGCGGGTTCCCCGCCACGTGGGTGTCGCCCTGGGAGCGGTCGGCGGCGAGCGGGATGTCGAGCAGCTGAATGCCCTCCGAGGCGACGATGCGGCCGGGCGCACCAGCCAGGATCTTGGCGTTGCGGGCTCCGTCGAGCAGCGGCGGCAACCAGCCGATCTCCAGCTCGGCGCCCCCCTCGATGAGCACGTCGGCGCGGTTGAGGGCGACGATCTGACTGGGGCGGGCGTCGACGAAGTGGGGGTCTTCGGTCGGCTTCGCAATGGTGGTCACGGAAACCCGGTTGCCACCGATCTCCGTGGCCAGGGATCCATATTCGCCGGTGGTGGCGACGACGCGGAGCGCGGCGGAGGCGGGCAATGCCACTGCGAGAAGGGTGGCGGCGCAGACGATAGGAATGAGTTTCATGGGTTGGCCTTTCTTAGAATTTGTGGGCGGCGTGCGCCCCGAGCAGGAACTCGAGCTGCAACCACAACGAGTGCTCGTCCTGCTGCAACGTGTCCCCGCGGTCGAAGTTGTACTGCAGGCGAAGCTTCGAGTACTCGGTGGGAAACCAGGTGAAGGCCGGGGAGAGGCGCCAGCGAGCGCCCAGGGCGGGATCGCGAGGTTCGCCGGAATCACCACCCACCCGGTCGATCCGCAGCCCGACGACCTTGCGCGCGCGATACCCCCAATTCACCTGAAGGTAACCACCCCAGTCGCTGAAGCTCGCCGCCGGGAGGTCCTCTGTGGCCCCCACGGTGGCGCCGCGGCGCATCACCTCGGCTTGCACCTTGACGAAGGGAAATCCCTGGAACGCGTTGATCGCCTTCCACTTCCAGAAGCCGTCGAGACCGTAGATGCGGGTACGGGCGGAGCTGCCGGTACCGTTGGGGCCGAGGGCGGCCGAAGCGCCCAACAGGATGGTCTGGGTGTCGCTGAGGTCGAAGGAGGCCGAGTACCGCGGCACGACGAGCAGCTCGGAGAAGCTCGCCACCGGGCGCTCACCGGTCTCGCGACCGAAGAGCGTCTCGCCGGGCGTGCCACGGAAGCTCGTGACCGTTTCTCCCTGGCTGTTCTGGACGGTCAGGAAGGCTTCGGAGTAGAACTCGCTCGGCAGCAGCCAGGAGAGCCGCAAGCCGGTCGAGCGCAGGCCGTCGGGGCCGAAGAAGCGCCCGTTCACCAGCGGTTGGTCGACGAAATCCCATGTGTGCGGATGGCTCGGGTTGAGCCGGCCGAACTCGGTGAAGAACTGCCCCGCCTTCGCCTGGAGCCCATGGGACAGCGATGTCGTCGTGACATACACCTCTTCGAGCTCGACCTGGGTCTCGCCTTCGGGCGTGATCTGGACGACGAGGTTGGCCTGACCGCGGAAGTAGGGGTCTACCGCGCCCTCGAAGACGGTCTCGACGTTCTGCACCGTGAACCCCCGCTGAGCGGGGTCGTGGCCGCCGACCTCCAAAGCCCCGACGTCTCCCGCCGTCGAAGTGCCGGCGGCGACGAGCCCATCGAGCGACAGGTTGAGGAAGTTCTTGCCCCCCGCGGCCGACGCGATGGTCAACGGCGGAGGCCCCTCCGTGGGCGCGGGCTCGGCCGGCGGAGCTTCAGGCGGCGGAGTCACTTCCGCGGTCGCGGGCGGCGCGGGTGCCTGTCCCTGAGTCGGTTCGAGATCGGCGAGGCGCCTTTCCAGAGCGGAGATCGTCTGCTTCAGCTCCTCGATCTCCTGCCGCAGCCCGGCCACGGAGGTGTCCGGCGTCTCCTGGGCCCGCGCGGTTGCGGGAACGAGCAGGCAGAGGGCCATGCAGGCTCCCATCATCCAAGAGCGGGCGCGAACCACCCGCGAATCGGTCGACATGGTGTCCTCTCCTCGAACGTCTCCAGCACCCGAAGCGCCGGAGGGATGGAGTCATCCAGCTCGGATGGCCCGCGCCCACGCGGAGCGGGCCGGCTACGCGGACGGAGAGGCGACCGGAGGAGCCCGGGCCGGGCCGGGAAGGGAGGGCTTTGCGGACGAAACCTTGGCGACCAGCGCGGCGACGTGT
This sequence comes from Thermoanaerobaculia bacterium, assembly GCA_035637095.1. Lineage (GTDB taxonomy): Bacteria > Acidobacteriota > Thermoanaerobaculia > Multivoradales > UBA5704 > UBA5704. The sequence continues at coordinate 3,550 of DASPXX010000200.1, read as the reverse complement.
CCGGCTGGCGGCAGCAGCAGCGGTGGGGCCGGCGGACGGCCCATGATGGTGCTGCTCCCGAGTTGCAGCAGGCAGGCGACGCAGCCAGGATGGACCTTGATCTCCGCGTCCTCGACGTGCACCGGGAGAAGGGGATGGACGGCGGTTTCGGCGATCTCTACGGGGGAGATCATCCCCGCCAGATCCATTGCCACGTCGTGCGGCGCCATCATGCCGAGCGCCAGGGCGAGGCCGGCCAGCAAGGCCAGGAACGGCCGCCACCAGGCGAGCGGGAAGGCGATGCGGGCACGTTGCATGTCGGCTCCATCGATGACGAATGAACAAGAGTTTGCGGCGCCAGAGTGGCGCCCGAAAACGCTCCCGGGCGGACCGCCGGGGCTCCTACGAGGGCAGGATCAAATCAGCAGGCTACAGAGGAGATGCAGGATCGGCGGGCTGGAGCCGGCACGCCAAGGGAGCTGCCAGGCAGAGGCGGTCCCGGAGAACAAGGGGGCCTCTTCCGTTGGGGCGTCTGAGGAGACGACCCCGGAAACCTGAAGACACCGTGGCGCCTCCTGGCGGATCGGGGGCGAAGGCAGGAGGTTGTGCTGGTGGTCGGGTGTACCCTCCCGGTGCTGGTGCCCGTGAACGAGAATCTCTGCCAACTCGATCAAGCCGGGATCGTGGCGTGCGTGCTCGGCCTCGCAACCGTATCCGTGCTGCTGAAGCAGGCGCGTTCCCGCCCAAACCGCCGTCGGCATCGTCGCCACGGCGAGGAGGAGGAACGCGGTCGCGAGCTTCTTCCAGTCCGCCACGGGGGGATTGTGCCTTATCCGGCAGAGCGGCGTCAAACGGCCGGGCCGCTCGCAGATCCCTCCTGGGCTGTGATCCAATAGGCGGACCGCCGGGTACCCTCATATGCGTATCAGGACCGCTCCGATCCTCCTCGCCTTCCTCTTGCCTGCGGCTCTCGCCGCGCAGCAGACCTCTTCGCTCCCCTCCGTCGCCGCCGCGCCCGCCTCCAGCCCGATCGTCCTCGACGGCTCCCTCGACGAGCCGGCCTGGGCCGGAGCCGGTACGATTCCGGCCCTCACCCAGCAGGAGCCCGAGCCCGGGCGGCCCACGCCGTTCGACGCGACTCGGATCTCCGTCCTCACCGATGGCGTGACCCTCTACGTCGGAATCGTCTGCCCCGACCCGGAGCCGGAGAAGATCGCGGTCCACACGCTCCAGCGCGACGCCGAGATGGACGGGGACGACACGGTCACCCTGGTGCTCGACACTTTCGGCGACGGGAGGACCGGCTACCTCTTCCGGATCAATGCGGGGGGCGCCCGCCAGGACGGCCTGATCTCCGGCAAGGGGGGTGTCTCGCTCGACTGGGACGGCCTCTGGGACGCCCGGGTCCGCCGCATTGCCCTCGGCTGGACGGCCGAAATCGCCATCTCGGCGCGAAGCCTTCGCTTTCGCCCCGGCCTCGAGCGGTGGGGATTCAATGTCGAGCGGACCGTGGCCCGCGACCGGCTCACCCTCCGCTGGGCGGGCGCCAGCCTCGACGCCCGGCTGGAAGACCTGCAGCGGTCGGGGACGCTGGCCGGCGTGGCCGCGCTGCGCCAGGGCCTCGGTCTCTCCTTCGTCCCCTATGCCCTCGGCCGCTCCGACGACCGGCGAGACGCTCCGGAGACCCGGCGCGAGGGTGAGACGGGCTTCGACCTGTCCTACAATCTGACGCCGGCGCTCGGGGCCGTCCTCACAGTGAACACCGATTTCGCCGAGACCGAGGTGGACACCCGGCAGATCAACCTCACCCGCTTCCCCCTGTTTTTCCCGGAGAAGCGCTCCTTCTTTCTCGAAGGCTCGAACCTCTTCGCGTTCGGCTCCGGGATCGAGGAAGACTTCATCCCCTTCTACTCCCGGCGCGTCGGGCTCGTCCGCGGCCGGGTGGTCCCCCTCGACGCCGGCCTGAAGCTGCTCGGCCGCGCCGGCCGCTGGTCCATCGCGGCTCTGGACACCGAGACCGGCGACTCCTCCGCGGCCCGCGCGACGAACCTGTTCGCCGGGCGGACCACCTACGACGTCAACGAGCACCTGCGCATCGGCGCGCTCGCCACCCGCGGCGATCCGGACGGGGTGGAAGACAATGCGCTGGCCGGGCTCGACGCCGTCTGGCAGACATCCTCGTTCCGGGGCGACAAGAACCTCTCCTTCGGAGCGTGGGCGGCGCAGAGCGACGGCAACCTTGCCCCGGGGCAGCGCAGCGGCTGGGGGTTCAAGGCCGGCTATCCGAACGACCTCTGGGACCTGTTCCTGACGTACCGGGAATTCGGCGATGCCCTGGAGCCCGCCCTCGGTTTTCTGCCTCGTCCCGGCACCCGGCAGGTCGAAGGCGGAGGCGCCTTCCAACCGCGACCGGGCGAGGGCGGGCCCTTCTCCTGGGTGCGCCAGTTCTTCTTCGAGCTGTTCCTGTCGCGGGTCGACCGGCTCGACGGCACCACCGAGAGCTGGCGGATCTTCATGGCTCCCTTCAACGTGTCAACCCGCTCCGGTGAGCACCTGGAAGCCAACTGGGCGCCCCAGTTCGAACGCCTGGACGAGCCCTTCGAGGTAGCCCCGGGGGTCGTCATCCCGCCCGGGGAGTACACCTTCGACCGCTACCGCGTGGAGGCGCAGTCCGCCAGCTCACGCCCCTGGCGGGTGGGCTCGACCGTCTGGTTCGGAGAGTTCTTCAGCGGCCGGCTGACCCAATGGGAGTCCTTCGTTTACTGGACGTTCGGGCCGGGGCGCCTGCGTCTGGAGCTCGACGCGGAGAACAATTTTGGCGATCTCCCGCAAGGCAGGTTCATCCAGCGTCTCTTGCAGTGGAAGACCGTCTACGCCGTCTCTCCCGACCTGATCGTCTCCGCCTTCACGCAATACGACTCCACATCGCGCGACCTGGGGCTCAACACCCGCCTGCGCTGGACGATCCGGCCCGGCCGGGACCTCTTCCTGGTCTGGAACCGCAACTGGCAGCGAACCCTCCCGCCGGACAGAAGCTTCGCGCGCGAAGCCGACCAGGTGGTCGTCAAGCTCCGCTGGACCACGCTCTGGTAAAGCCCGAGAAGATCGCATCGTTGCTCGCGCGCCCGCTGAAGCTCCTTGCCAAGATATCGGCCCCGGGCGTCTTTGTCCTGGACGGCTCCGCGCGGCTGATCCTCCGGCTGCTGGGCACCCGCGTGGCCGAGAGCGTCGCCGAACCCGGGGTTTCAGCTCGTCTCGTCGATGACCTCGGCGACCGAAGCGGCCACGGCGGCCTTCTCCAGCCAGCGCTCCAGACGCTCCGCGTCCTTTTGGGCCAGGATGTGCTCGCGGACGGCGTCCGGCACCGCAATGCCGCGAGCCCGAAGCACGGCCAGCAGTCCCTTGGCGAGCCCTTCTTCACGTCCCTTGGTGAGCCCCTCTTCGCGTCCCTTGATGAGCCCAACTTCCAGCCCCTGCCGTTCGGCCAGGCTGAGGGCGCCGCGGGCGTCCTGTTCGGCGATCTTCGCCCGGTCGTACAGGTCGAGCTCTTCCGCGCTGAAACCCGCCATGC
>DASPXX010000199.1:0-14004 GCA_035637095.1 Thermoanaerobaculia bacterium | reverse complement strand
TCCTGGCCGCCGACCAGCCCGCCGCCGCACCGTCCGTCAAGACGGAGATCCTCGGCCAGATCGACGACGCCGAGAAGAAGCTGGTCGCTCTCGCCGAGGCCACGCCGGCGGAGAAGTACGGCTGGCGTCCTTCCGACAAGGTCCGCTCCACCGGCGAGGTCTTCCTCCACGTGGCCGGCGGCAACTACTTCCTGCCGACCCTCTGGGGTGCCAAGCCGCCCGAGGGGCTCGACCTGAAAAATATCGAGAAGGGAGGCGGGGACAAGGCGAAGGTGATCGACACCCTGAAGCAATCCTTCGCCTACGTCCGCCAAGCCATCGGGTCGATGTCCGACGCGGACCTGACGAAGATCGTCAAGGTGTTCGATCATGACGGCACGGTCCGCGAGGTCCTCCTGCACATCGCCGGCCACGCCCACGAGCACCTCGGCCAGTCGATCGCCTACGCCCGGATGAACGGGATCGTGCCGCCCTGGAGCTCGTAGGACCCCTCACCCCCTGACCCCCTCTCCCATCGCACACCCCCCAACCGGGAGAGGGGGAGGCAGGGGCTTGCGGCAGGGCAGGCTACGGATGTAACGTCTCCCCTGAACCCCCGACCGAGCCTCCCCCCTCTGGCGCCGCGCGTCCGTGCGGCACCCCGGGTGCATGGGCTCGCCGGATCGCGAGGAGAGCCCGCGCCCATGTCCGACTCCGTCACCGTCACGAGCAGTCAGTCGTGGTTTTCCCGTCTCATGGACTCGATCAAGAGCGTCCTCGTCGGCCTGGCCCTGTTCGTCGTGGCCTTCCCGGTCCTCTTCTGGAACGAAGGCCGCGCGGTGCGCACCGCCCGCAGCCTGGAGGAGGGCGCCGGTTCCGTGGTCAGCGTGCCCGCGGACCAGGTCAATGCAGGCAACGAGGGGAAGCTCGTCCATCTCACCGGCCCGGTTTCGACCCAGGGCGAGCTGACCGATCCCGACTTCGGCGTCCACGCCCAGGGCGTCAAGCTGGTCCGCCACGTCGACATGTACCAGTGGAAGCAGCAGGAGAAATCCGAAAAGAGGAAGAAGCTGGGCGGCGGTGAGGAGACGGTCACCACCTACACGTATTCGAAGGACTGGTCGTCCGAACCGATCGATTCCTCGTCGTTCCAGGAGTCGAATGGCCACCAGAATCCGGGGAGCTTCCCGGTGGAGGCGAGCACCGAGGTGGCGGACCCGGTCGAGGTGGGAGCCTTCACCCTCTCGACCGAGCAGGTGGATCAACTCAACGACGGCAAGGACCTGCCGGTGACCGAGGCCATGCTGCAGGAGGTCCCCGAGCCGCTGGGTTCGCAGGTGAAGGTGAGCGACGGCCGGTTCTACATGGGCGAGAACCCTGCCTCGCCGCAGGTGGGGGACGTGCGGATCTCCTTCCAGGTGGTCAATCCCGCCACGGTGAGCCTGATCGGGGTGCAGACCGGGAAGAGCTTCGCGGCCTACCAGGCGAAGGCCGGGGACACCATCCTGCTGGTCGACGAGGGGACCCACACCGCCCCCGAGATGTTCCAGGCGGCCCAGTCGCGGAACACGGTCCTCACCTGGATCGTGCGCGCGGGCGGCTTCCTGATGATGTTCATCGGTCTGCTCGCGGTGTTCAAGCCGATCTCGGTCTTCGGCGACGTGATCCCCCTGGTCGGCACCATGCTCGGCGCGGGCCTCGGCGTCTTCTCGTTCCTCCTCTCCTTTGCGCTGTCGATCTTCACCATCGCGGTGGCCTGGATCTTCTACCGGCCGATCCTGGGGATCGTTCTGCTGGCGCTGGCTCTGGGAGGATTGCTCTGGCTGGTCTCGCTCGGCCGGAAGAAGAAGCGGCAGCGGCTGGCCCTTCCGATTCCGCCACCGCCTCCGGCCCCTGTGCCGGCTTGAAAAGGACCCTCACCCCCAGCCCCTCTCCCACGAGTGGGAGAGGGGTGCAGGTTAGTCGGTCTACGGTATTTCGAGCTTGCGCGAGCTAACCCTCTCCCCTCTCCCGCTTGCGGGAGAGGGGCCGGGGGTGAGGGCTCAGACCCGGGCCGGCGCCCAGCGGTGGAAGAAGGAGACGATCTCGGCCACCGAGAGGAGAGAGCTGGCATTGCGGAACTCGCCGTGGCGCTGCGAGGCCACGAGATGGCCGTCGGGATCGAGGATCGCCACGGCGGGGATCCCGTTCTCGACGACCATGCCGTAGCCCTCCATCAGGTCGATGTTGCGGTTGCGGTTGCCCACCGAGACCTTGAGGACCACGAAGGCGGGCTCGACGATGGGGGCCACGAGGCGGTGCTTGAGAGAGGACTCGAAGGCGTAGCAATCGGGGCACCAGTCCGCGCCGAAGACGATCGCCACCCGCTTCCCTTGCTGGGCCGCCTGAGCGCGCGCCGCCTGAATCCCTGCCTGGACGTCCGCCGGATCTTCATAGTTCGGGATTTCCATGTTCCTATTGTGCCAAAACACGCGGCCAACGGGACGCCCTCAGCGGCCGAGCCTCCACCCGCAATACCGCTCCAGCGCCCGCATCGCCCGGTCGATCGTCCGGAACACCGGCACGCCCTTCTCCTCCAGGGCGCGCACCAGCGGATCGTAGAGCGGGCCGGCGTCGATCACCGCCACCCAGGCTTTGGGCGATGCGGCGAACAGGCGGGCCAGGCGGCCGGCCACGGCCTCGGGCCGGTTGAGGTCCTCGCCGTGCTCCGGAGAGGGCGGCAGGGTGGTGAGCGCCGGGGTCAGAGGGATGCAGCCGGCGATCCCGACGTCCACGGCCGGGTCGTCCAGGATCGCCTGCACCGCATCCTCGAAGCCCGCGTCGTCCAGGATCGGCGTGACGTCCAGCGGGTTGTGCACGTCGACGATCCCGGCGAGCCGCCGGCTGGCGAGGAGGCTCGAGAGCCGGTCCTCGGTCTCGGTGGAGAAGGGAGCGAGCTCGAAGCGGCCCAGATTGTCCGCGATCCCGACGCACTCGAATCCGGCGTTCGAGACGGCGCCCAGGCGCCAGCCGTCCACCCGCTTGCCCTGCAGGAGCACGGCGAGCCGGGTCAGGTCGTCGAATTCCTCGAGCGTTCCGGCGACCAGCGCTCCGGCCTGCTCGGCGAGCTCGCGGGACACGGCGAAGTCTCCGGCGATCGCAGCTGTATGGGATGCCGTGGCGCGAGCCCCCGCCGGGGTCCGGCCGGCCCGATAGAGGATCACCGTCCGGCCGCTTTGCGCGATCTCCGCCGCCGCCTGCAGCCACCGCCGGCCGTCGAGCGGCTGGAACCCCTCCACATAGCAGGCGAAGACCTTGACCTCGGGATCATCCTTTAGATAGGTCAGGTAGTCGCCCACGGTCAGGTCGAGCTGGTTGCCGAAGGAAACCAGGTAGAGCGGATCGAGCGCCGCCAGGCTGCTCGCCCGCGAGATGGCGAGAGCTCCGCTCTGCGACAGGAGGGCAAGCGGGGCCGGCGGCTTGCCGGAGAAGCCGAGCTTGTGGCCCGGAATGAACAGCGTGTCGCAATGCCCCGGGAGCGAACGCACGCCCAGGCAGTTGCCGCCGTTGATCACCGGTCCCCGCCAGCCGGTGGCCCGGGAGCGCGCGAGGGCGCCGCGCAGCGCCTCGGCCGTCCGCTCGCTGCCGCTCCGCTCGCCGAGCCCGCCGGGGATGACGATCAGGCTCTCCGCCGTGCGCCCCGCCAGGACCTCCTCGACCGCGGCCGGCACCTGGGCCGCCTCGATGGCCAGGACGGCCAGGTCCACCCGCTCCGGCAAGGAGAGCAGATCGGGACGGCAGAGGCAGCCGTCGATCTCCTCCGCCCCAGGCTTGACCACGTGGAGATGCGCAGGCTCGAACCCCTGGGCCAGCAGGTTGCGCAGGATGATCCGGCCCGGGTTCATCTGCTTCTCGGAGACGCCGACCACGGCCACCGAGCGCGGCTTGAGAAGATGCCGGAGCTTTTCGATCGGCCGCGAGGCGGTCTGCCGGACGGGACCCCGGCCGAGGCGCGCGAGGGCGTCGAGCGCCATGGGCCAGCCGCCGGTCACCGCCAGCGGATTGATCTCGAATTCCAGGAGATCGTGCGGCATGGTCTCGTCCGCGAACGCGAGGACGCGCTGGACGAGGAGGGCCATCTCCTCGCGGGAGATGCGCATCGGCTGCCCGCGGAGCCCGCCGAAGAGCAGGGGAGAGAAGGTCTTGGAGCCCAGGACGCGCAGGATCCGCTCCGGATCGGCGAGGGAGGGCGAGAAGAGCGCCACGTCCCGGCCCGGCCGCAGGTCCCGGGCGAGGAGCTCGGCGTAGATGCCGCCGAGACCCAGGGTCACCACGGGTCCGAAGTCGTCCGTCCAGCGGAGCCCGAGGAGGATCTCACCGCCCAGCCCGGCGTCGTGATGGATGTATTCCTCGATCAGATAGCCCGCGACCTCCCAACCCTCGAAGCGGCGCTCCATCTCGCGGATGGCCCGGGCCACCTCGGGATGGCTGCGAGGCACCATGGCCACCCCTCCAACGTCGCTCTTGTGCAGGATCGCCGGAGAGACGACCTTGACCACGAGCCGGTCGCCCGGGAACAGCGAGAAGTCGACCGCCTCGGAAGCGCCCGAGCCGGCGACGAAACGGTGGAACGGAACGCCGATCTCCAGATGCCGCGCGAGGGCCAGCCCCTCGTGTTCCAACAGATGCTCGCGCCCCGCGGCCCGCGCGGCGGCGAGCACGGATGCGATGGAGGATTCGGTTGCGGTGACGGTTTGCTCGACGGGCTCGAGAGTCGCGAAGGTCTGCATGGTCCCCCCTCCGGTGCAAGGCCTCAATCTGAGGGCATGGTACGGTTCGCCTCAGAGCGAGCGGACCACCCGCGGGGTGGGGGTGGCCGATCCATCCGGGTGGGGGAGGGGAGGATGGACTAACGCGCCACCAGCAGTAGATCCCGTGAAGTCGCCTCCCACGCTCCTCCATCGAATCCGTTGAACGCCTCACGCTCGGAAAACCCCGCCCGCTCCAGCGCCGCTTCTACCTCCTCACGCCTCCAGCCGCGCAGGTGCACCTCGCGGGTATGCCTCACCTCCACGGCCGGCTCGTGGCCGGGCCGCAGATGAAGGGTGGTGGGATAGAAGAGGACCGTGCCGTCCGGCTGCGGGGTCATCAAGCGGAGGAAGACGATCTCTCCCTCGGGGTCGGAACGGAAGTTGAGAGGGAGGCTCCGCTCGTTCCCCGCGAAGATCCGGTCGTAGTTGAGGATCTGGAGGATCAAGGGAGCACCGGGCAGCAGGTGCTCGCGAAGCCCTGTCGCGAAGCGCCGGAGATCGTCGTCGGTCAGCAGATGGGGGAGCGCGTTGCCCAGGCAGAGGGCACCGCCGAAGGAGCCCTCGACGGACCGGCCGAGATCGCGCATGTCCCCGACGACGAACCGGAGGTTCTCCGGCAGCGGCTCCTCGCGCGCCTTTTCGAGCATCGACTCCGAAGCGTCGACGCCGACCGCCTCGAACCCTTCGGCCGCCAGGCGGCGGGAGTGCTCACCCGTCCCGCACCCGAGGTCGAGCACCCGGCGCGACGGAGCCGTCGCGAGGACCCGCTCCAGGAACGGCCACTCCCGCTCGATGCGTTGCGGCCAAGCGATCAGACGCCGGTACTCGACGCGGGAGTAGGGATCGTCAGACATACGGGCGAGCATATCGTTTCGCCGAGACAGCGGGGACGGCCACCGGAACAGGTCTTGTCGTCACCCCTCCTGGGGGAGCCTTTCCCCTCAGAGGGACGGGCTTCGCCCTTGCATCGCGGACGTTCGCCCCGATAGGACCGGTGTTCGCCCGGAGAGGTGGGCCCTCTCGCCATCATAGGGATGGCCTTCGCCCCGAAACGACCGATTACCGTTCCGTCCGGGAGGCGGGGCTTGAGCCGTTCCCCGATGGGACGGAGATGGTCCATATCGGATCGGCCACTCCTCTCTGTCCCGGAGGGACAGCCATTCCTAGCCCCGGATTTCAATCCGGGGTGGAAACCGGGTCACCACGGGCACGGCCGAATCCAATCCGGCCGCGCCCGGCGCTCTCAATCGCCCTCAATCATCGAGCCGGTCCGGATCGAAGGGGATGCGGTGACGGCGGAGGAGGAGAATGAGCTCGTCTCGCGAGCTCCGATTCCGGTGATGGATCTCCTGGTCTTGGATATACCGTCGTGTCCGCTCACGGCTCGATTCGCTGACGGTGAAGATTCCATAGCCGCCCTGCCAGAAGGATTCGCCCGCGGGTTTCCCGAGCTCCTGCAGCCAATGGGAGGAACCGCCCTTCACCTCTTGAACGATGGAGGACAGCGAGAATCGTGGCCGGCATTCGAGCAGGAGGTGGATATGGTCCTCCATGCCACCGACCTCCACAGCTTCTCCTCCCTTCTCCTGGACGAGGCGGCGGAGCTTTGAATACAACGGATCCTTGATCTCCGGGAGGATGAGGGGCGTTCGGTGCTTGGTGGCGAAGACGACGTGGTACAGCAGCTTGGAGTACGTATGGGGCATCTTTCGGCTCCTTTCTTGGGACTCGCGAAATTCACCCCATATCAGTCGGAAAACGCCTCTCGATTCTTGCACTCGGGCGAAAGATTTTTGGGCGATCTTCGTTGAAATACAGCGTCGCTGGTATTGGTGTCGTTCGCGGGAGGGGAGGGGGAGATGGTCCGCCGGGGCCCACCCCGGGTTGAAACCCGGGGCTACGAATGGCTGTCCCTGCGGGACAGAGAAGCGCGAGATCGGATGGATGTGCCCCCCTCTGTCCGAAGGACAGCCATTCGTAGCCCCAGGTTTCAACCTGGGGCGGGGATGCCGGTTTCAACCCGGGGCGGGCCCGGATCGACCTACGCCGTCCTCCGGATCGCGATCGCCTGCCGGTTGCCGCCCAACAGCGACGCCAGCGACAGGATCACCAGGGTCACCAGGAAGATCACGTAGGCCAGGATCTCGGGCGAGAGCCCCACCACCTGGGCGGGCAGCGCCGGGTCGTGCTGCATGATCGCCGCCCTCATGCCCGTGTAGTGCATGCCGCACACCGCCAGCCCCATCACCAGGGCGCTGGCGACGATCTGCCACAGGCGGGTCGTGTTGAAGACCAGCCACAGGGCCGCGATCGACGCCACCACCGCGATTCCCAGCGAGATCGCCACGATCATCAGGTCGTAGGACAGGTGGGCTTGCATCCGCATCGCGGCCATGCCGGTGTAGTGCATGGCGGCCACGCCCACCCCCATGGCCGTGCCCCCGCCGATCAGCCGCCACGGGCTGGTCGGCCCCTTGCCCACCACGTAGATCCCGAGGCCGGTGACGACCACCGCCACCAGCAGCGAGGCCAGGGTGATCGGCACGTCGTAGGCCACCGGCATGCCCATGTCGAAGGCCAGCATGGCGATGAAGTGCATCGACCAGATCGCCCCCGCCCCCATCGCCAGGGCCCCGGCCAGGAGCGAGCGCCACTTCTCGCCGCCGCGGGCCCCGGCGTGCTGGCGGCAGAGCTTGAGCGCGGTGAAGGAGCCCAGGACCGAGATCACGTAGGAGAGGGCGACGAGAAACAGGTTGTAGTGTTGCGGCATCGTGTCCATGACACCTCCCGGCTTCAGGGTTGGAAGTCGACGATCACGCCCGGCCGTGAGCTGGGTCCCGGGGCGTCGCGCTCGGCCGCGGTCCGCTCGAGGCAGATGATGAGGTAGCTCCGATGGCTGCGCCAGGTGATCGGGATGACGAAGCTCTTCAGGTGGCGGGGAAAAGAGATTTTGTCCGGCCGCCCGAAGAGCACGATCGGAACCGAGATCAGGAACTCGCTGCCGAAGTACCGGCGGGCGTTGCCGGCGATGGTGTTGGCGACCTCGCCCACCAGGTCCTCGTGGTCGGAGAAGCCGACCTCGGTTTCGCCGAGGCGGCGCAGCAGCTCGGTCAGTTGGTCGGCGCCGGAGGTGAAGTACACCGCGCCGCGGTGGCGCCCGGAGATGCCGATCACTCCGGTGAAGTCCAGGGTGACCGAGTCCTCGCCCTTGAGGTACGGTGGATCGACCTCCGCCGGCTCGCCGGTGACCCTTTCGAAATAGCGCACCACGCCGTCGATGAAGACCTTGATCTCCTCGTCGCTCATCGCTTCCCCAAGGCCTCAGGGCTCGGCGACCAGGTTGGCGAGCGCCAGGTTCAAGTCCTCGGCCGAGAACGGCTTGACCACGTACTCGTTGGCGCCCCGTTCCACCGCGTCGATGGCGGTCTCGGCGTCGCCCAGGGCCGAGATCACCATCAGGCGGGTGTCCGGCTTCAGGGCCATCATTTTGGAGATGCAGGTCAGGCCGTCCATCTCGGGCATGGTCAGGTCCATGGTGACGAACTCCGGGCGGTAGCGCTCGAACAGCTCCATCGCCTCGCGGCCGTTGGCGGCCTGATAGATCGCGGTCACCCGGTCCGAGAGGATGTGCCGCTCGATGCTTCGCCGGACGGTGCTCGAATCGTCGACGATCAACAATCTGCCGCTGGTCTCCAGCATGGTTCTAACCCCCATTTGGCAGCACGATGCGGAACTCGCAGAACTGCCCCATCTTCTGCCGCAGCGAGATCCGCCCACCCAGCCTGGCCAGCGCGTCGCGCACGGCGCTCATGCCGACGCCGCGTCCGGCGTCTTCGGTCGCCTCGCCGACGGTGGAGAAGCCGGGATGGAAGATCATTTGCTCGAGCGCGTCCAGTTTCCACCGGTTCTGCTGACGGTCGATCAGCGGCTCGAGGATCGAGGGCTCGCCCTTGGCCAGCTCCTGCACCCGTTGGGCCACCTGCCTGTAATCGATGCCCCGGCCGTCGTCCTTGAACAGGAGCTCGAGGTTGCCGTTGTTCTGCCGGGCCGCCACCAGGATCTGCCCCTGTTCGGGCTTGCCCGCCACCTGCCGCTCGGCCGGAGTCTCGATGCCATGGACGACCGAGTTGCGGGCCAACTGGGCCATGACGTTGCGGAGCGCGCTCTTGTACTTGAACGGGATCGCCAGGTCGCCTAAAGCGTGGAACGTCACCACGACCTTCTTTCCCGACTTCTCTGCCAGGTCGTCGACGAAGCGGGTCACCAGCGCCGAGAGCACCTCGGTGTCGCTGGCGCCGGAGGCTGCCTTGAGGCTGCGCTGGGCCTCGGAGAAGCGGGCCAGCACGTCGCGGATCTCGGCGAGGCTGTCGACCATCTCCGACAGCTCGAGCACGATCGGGACGAAGTCGCTGCCGTCCAGGACGGTCCGGCCCCGGAGCGCGGCCAGCTTCTCCTCGAAGCGGTTGGCGGCGGCGGCGAAGTAGTCGATGCGCAGCATCGCCGCCGTGCCCTTGATGGTGTGGACGCTCTTGAAGATGTCGTCCGCCAGGTAACGGTAGTAGGTGTTGCGATCGGGGATCGAGAGCACCGCCGACCGGCCCTCGCGCAGCAGCGCGTTGATACTCTCGAGCTCGGTGTGGGCGTCCTCGATGAACTCGCGCAGCATCTGGGGCTCGACGTGCATCACCGACAGCAGCAGCTCGGCTTGGCGCTCCATGCGCTGCTGCGACTCCCTCAGCTGGTGCGCCAGCAGCACCCGGGGAGTGACGTCGGCCACCGTCACCATCGCGTGGCGGATCTCGCCGCCCTCGCGGATGCGCTCGAAGGTGAAGGTCAGGAACTTCTGCTCCAGCTGCCCGCTGCGGCTGGAGAACGAGGCCTCGACCTCCTTCAAGGGGTTGATCTTGGCGACCACGCTGTCGGTCTTGGCCGGGTTGAACAGCAGGCGCAGGAAGCGGGTTGTGAGCTCGTGGGTGCGCGCAGGGGTGATCCGGCGGATCAGGTCGAGGAAGTGAGCCCCCGCCAGCTCCTCCTGGCGGAAGATCTGCCGCGTCGCGGCCGAGTACTTGGCCTCGATCGCGAGCTCGGGGGTGAGCAGGAACAGGCCCTCGCGCACCGCCCCCATGATGGTGTCGGTGAGGCCCAGCGAGCGTCCGAGCTCGACGTTGGCCTGCTTCAGGCCGGCGGTGTTGGCCGCCAGCTGGTCGACCATCTGATTGAAGGAGTCCGCCAGCACCGCAATCTCGTCCCGCCCCGCCATGCTGACCCGCACGTCGAGCTCGCCGTCGCGCACCAGGGCGGCGGCCTCGGCCAGGGTAGTGATGGGCGTAATCCAGCGGCGGGAGAGAAACAGATAGGAAGGCAGCAGCACGGCGAGCAGGATGCCGGAGATCAGCAGCAGCAGCGAGCGGGAAATGCGGCCGGCGGCCTGCTCCAGCTCACTCTTGGGCGAGACCTGGACCAGCTTCCAGCCGGTCCCGGGCACCGGGAAGACGAGGGCCAGGGAAGGCCCTCCGTTGAGCAGATCGGCCGGCATTTCGACACGGACCGGGACGCGGACCGGCGCCGCCGCTCCGCCGCCCGCCTGCAGCCGCCGGAGGGCGTCCACGATCGGCCGGAAACCGGGATGGCGATCCGCCACTTGGCCGGCGGTGAGCGTCGCACCGGCCTTCCCGGCCCCGCCTCGGCTCGTCAACCCCACCAGCTCGGGCCGGGGAAAGGAGAGGAACCGTTGATCGCGATCGAGCAGGAAGGCGTAGCCGCTCCCCTCGCCCTGCCACGCCTGAGAGAGACGCTGCAGGTTGGACGGGTCGAGAGGTCTCTCGCCGGCGAGCCATCGCCGCACCTCCTCCACTCTTCGCCTGCCGGCCTCCTCCAACTTGCCGGCGGATTGCCCCGCGACCTGCTGCCGGCCATAGGTGTTCATGACCAGCGCGATGCCCATAAAGACCAGGGAGAACAGCGCCAGGAGCCCGACCACTCCCTGCCACGCGAGGCTCCCCAGCCGCGTCCGGCGGCGGCTGGCCGCGGGTGCTTCACCAGTAGAAGGCGTTTCGACCTCGTTCAAACTTCGGAGTCTCCTTGCGCGGGTGCCAAATTACGCAATTCTTTGGCCTAGATGCGCGCGGTGAAGGGCGGAGCCAGATAATTTTCTACAGGTTAACACGCCGGGACGGGCGGGTAGGGGGGGAATTCCCTCAGGCGGTATGGGGGAAATCCCTCAGCGCAGTCTTTACGAAAGCTTCAGGTACCCTCTTCGGCTGCTGGCCGGCGTCCTGCCGGTTCCGAGCCTTCCGGGGCGCCGAAATGCAGCCAGTACACATCGCCCTGGCAGATCACCAGCGCTCGCCACCCCAATCGGTTCCAGCCATGTCGAGCTCGCTCGCGGTGCGGACCTGTGCCCCGGCAAGCTCGGGATCGGCAAAGAGCTCGTTCAGACGCCGCGTGATCTCGGCATCGCGCCGGGCACGGACAGCCTCTTGAAGCACTCGGGTGATGAACCGGTTTCTCGTCTCACCGCCCGATTGTGCTGCGCGATCAACCTCCGAGAGGAGCTGGTCAGGGATTGCGATCGCGGTCTTGTGCAGAGCCATGGGTATTTCTGCTGGTAACAACAGCTAGAGTACCACCCGACGGCGAGCGCTAGAGAGCGGACCATGCCACAATCGTCCTGTCATGACCGACCTCGCGACCCCCTCCGCCGTCCTTGTCCGGGCGCCCGAAGCCCCGCCCGCCCGCCCGTTCCTCGCCGGGTGCATCCCCGCGGACGGGACCTCCGATCCGGACGAGATCCTGTCGCTCTTCCTCGAATGGGTGTCCGAGATCGGCCTCGAGCTCTATCCGGCGCAGGAGGAGGCTCTCCTCGAGATCATGGGTGGCAAGAACGTCATCCTGAACACGCCCACCGGCTCGGGCAAGTCGCTGGTCGCCCTGGGGCTCCACTTCAAGGCGATGTGCGAAGGCCGCATCTCCTACTACACGAGCCCGATCAAGGCGCTCGCCAGCGAGAAGTTCTTCTCGCTCTGCGACGACCTCGGCGCCGCCGACGTCGGCATGCTCACCGGCGACGCCAGCATCAATCCCGACGCCCGGGTGCTCTGCTGCACGGCCGAGGTGCTCGCCAACATGGCGCTCCGCGAAGGCGACCGCCTCGACGCGCCGTATGTGGTGATGGACGAGTTTCACTACTACTCGGACCGCGAACGCGGCTGGGCCTGGCAGGTGCCGCTCATCACCCTGCCGAAGACCCGGTTCCTCCTGATGTCCGCCACCCTGGGCGACGTCAGCGCCATCGCCGAGCACGTTCAGGAGCGCACCGGGACCGAGGTGGCCCTGGTCAGCTCGACCCAGCGCCCGGTCCCCTTGGACTACGAGTACCGCGAGACGCCGCTCCACGAGACGGTCGAGGAGCTGGTGAAGGGCGGCCGGGCGCCGGTCTACATCGTGAGCTTCACCCAGCGCGAGTGCGCCGAGCTCGCCCAGGCTCTGACCAGCATGCAGATCACCACGCGCGAGGAGCGCGAGCGCATCCGCGACGCCATGGCGGGCTTCCGGCTCGACACCCCCTATGGCAAGGAGTTCCGCCGCTTCCTCTCCTTCGGGATCGGCGTCCACCACGCCGGGCTCCTCCCCAAGTACCGCCTGCTCGTCGAGCAGCTCTCGCAGCAGGCGCTTTTGAAGATCATCTGCGGCACCGACACCCTGGGCGTGGGGGTCAACATCCCGATCCGCACCGTGCTCTTCACCAAGCTCGCCAAGTTCGACGGCAACAAGGTCTCGATGCTCTCGGTGCGCGATTTCAAGCAGATCTCCGGACGCGCCGGCCGCAAGGGGTTCGACACCAAGGGGAGCGTGGTCGCCCAGGCGCCGGAGCACATCATCGAGAAGCGCAAGAGCGAGATGAGCGGCAAGAAGAACAAGGTGTTCAAGGGGCCGGCCAAGGGCGAGGTCTCGTGGACCCAGGAGACGTTCGACAAGCTCATCACCCGGCCGCCGGAGACGCTCAAGTCGCGCTTCCGCATCACCCACGGGATGATCTTGAACCTCCTGCAGCACGACGCCGAGCTGGACGATCCGAATGCCCGCAACTTCGGTTCGCTGCGCGAGCTGATCCGCCTCTGCCACGAGGACGAGGGGAGCAAGAAGAAGCTCCTCTCCTACGCGGCTCTCATGATGCGTTCGCTCTATCGCGCGGGCATCATCCGGATGAAGCGGGATCTCGCGACCGATTACCTGTGGGCGGTCGTGGCCGAGGACCTGCAGTGGGACTTCTCGCTGTTCCACGCCCTCTCGCTCTACCTCATCGAGACGATCGGCAAGCTCGACGCCGCCTCGCCCGACTACTCGCTCGACCTGATCACCCTGGCCGAGTCGATCCTGGAGGACCCCGACGTCATCCTCCGCAAGCAGGTGGACCGGCTCAAGGGAGATCTCGTGGCGCAGCTCAAGGCGGACCACGTGCCGTACGAAGAGCGGATGGAGAAGCTCGAAGGGATCTCCCATCCGAAGCCGCAGTCCGATTTCATCTACGGCACGTTCAACCAGTTCCGCGGGCATCACCCGTGGGTCGGCGGGGAAGACATCCGCCCGAAGTCGATCGGCCGCGAGATGATCGAGGGCTACATGAGCTTCGGCGACTACGTGAAGCGCTACGGCCTTCAGAGGAGCGAAGGGGTCCTCCTGCGCTACCTGTCGCAGCTCTACCGGACGCTCGACCTGAACATTCCGGAGCTGGCCAAGGACGAGACCGTGCTCGACGCCCAGGGCTTCTTCCGGACGATCCTCCACCACACGGACACCAGCCTCCTGGAGGAGTGGGAGAGCCTGCTCCACCCCGAGCTCCTGCTGCAACGGGGAGAGACCCGCAAGGTCGAGACCGAGAAGCTGTGGATCGACGAGCTGCTGCACGACCCCAAGGGCTTCGCCTCGCGGGTGCGCGCGGAGATGCACCTGCTGGTCCGCGCCCTGTCGAACAAGGACTGGGAAGAGGCGGTCTCCACGGTCCGCCAGGACCCCGGCCTGCCGGAGACGGTCTGGGACGCGGAACGCTTCGAGCAGACGCTGGAGCCGTTCTTCACGGAATACGGCGAGTTCGTCTTCACCCCCGAAGCCCGGCGCCATCAGTGGACCCAGATCCGCCCCACCGGCGACCGCACCTGGGACGTGACCCACACGCTCCTCGATCCCCAGGGAGACAACCTCTGGGCGGTCATCGGCTCGATCGACCTGCGCGATC